>CBDUZK010000359.1:0-2091 GCA_965371675.1 uncultured bacterium
GGTTCGTAGCGCTGATCAGGCGTACGTCGACGTGAAACGACTGCGTGTCGCCCACCCGCCGCACCTCGCCGTCCTGCAGCACGCGCAACAGCTTCGGCTGCAGCTCGAGGGGCAGTTCCGCAATCTCATCCAGGAATATCGTCCCTCCGCTCGCTTCCTCAAACAAACCCTTGCGGTCCACGACCGCACCGGTGAACGCTCCTTTGCGATGTCCGAACAACTCCGTCTCGAGCAAGTTGGCGGGCATCGCGCCACAGTTCACCGGCACAAACGGCTCCTTGCCGCGCGGGCCGTTGAAGTGGATTGCCCGGGCCACCAACTCCTTGCCGGTGCCGGTCTCACCGGATATCAACACCGCGGCGTCGCTCGGGATTACGCGGTTCATCATGTCCACCACGCGGCGCATCGGCTCGCTGCCGCCGATTATCTCCGGGAAGCTGCGCCACTCCCGCAGCGCGGCCCGCAACTCGTTGCCCTCCGCCGCCAGTGCCTGGTAGAGTCGCGCGTTCTCAATCGCCAGCGCGGCGATGTTCGCGAACGCACGCAGGAACCGCAGCCCGTCCTCACGGAACACATTGCGGTCCGACCGGCTGTCGAGGTATATTGCGCCGGTCAGACGTTCCTTGCAGACCAGCGGCGCTACCGCAATCGACCGCACGCGTCCCAGAATGATACTCTGCGACGCCGGGAACGACCCGGGCGCATCCAGGTACACCTTCGGCTCCCGCCGCTCCAACACCTCCTGCAGCGCGGTCCGGGACAGTTCGCTCAGGGCCTTCTCAAGCGGCCCGTCGATATGACGCGCCACCCGGACCTCGGGTTCCGGCTGTCCATCCTGGACCAGCACGATCAGCCCGCGCTCCGCACTCATGGTCCGCAGTGCCTCGTCCATCACCAGCCCGAGCAACTCCTCCGGGTCCCGGGTCGCGTTGAACAACTGGCTGACCCGGTACAATGCCTCGAACGTGTCATCGGGCATGGAATAGTTCCTCCGCCGACCGAGACGAATTCCCGAAGGCGTCTATCGCCTCGACCGTCCAGTAGTAGTCTCCCGCGGGCAGCGAGTCGGCCGCGACGCGGAACGTCGTATCCGAAGGTCCTGCGACGTCGTGGGTCATCACCACACCCGCCGGACCGCCGCCCTCGACCCGCACGATTTCCACGTGGTATCCAACCTGGTACCCGTAGTCGAACACGTACCAGGCAAAGGTCGTATCGATGTACACGGTGTCCAGCCCGCCGGCCGGGAACCCGGGCACCGGCAGGTCGTAGACAATCCGCATCACCCGGCAGTCGATGTCCTGCCCGACCACTCCCTCGTTGTCGACCACGTTGAACGCGACCGCCTGTCCGACCAGGGTCTCGGGACTCTGCCCGGGTATCGACCAGATTGACTGGATGAAATGCTCTTCCTCCGGGTCGAATGTCAGCCGCTCGGAGTAGTCGATACCGGGAATCTCCGCCCACACCGAGTCGATGTCCGCATCACCGTCCGGGTCCGCTACCCTCGCGGTCAGGCGGAAGAAACTCAGTGGCTCCGGTGGCCAGCCCCGACCGTACACATGGCTGCTTATCCGGCACTCGGTGAAGAAGGGCAACCCGTTAAGGTAACGGGTCATCGTGTCGATGCGTCCTTTCTCCAGTCCGAGCCACGCCGAATCCGCGGCATAGCCGTCCGCAGTGACGCGAACCCACACGCTGTCCTCGGCAAGCCCGCGGAATTCGAAAGCCCCGCTCGAATCGGTTTGCACGAACCGTCCCAGCACCGGAATGGTCGCCTCAGCACCGGGAATCCCGGTCGCACGTCGGGTCAAAACCCGGCCGTCGAGATTCCCGCCCGTGGACGGGTCCAGCGGGTTATCGCGCGGTGCATCCCACGAACAGGCCAGCGCCAGCACGACCGCAAACAACAGCACTCGACTCATCACGATTGACAGCTTATGCAACAAGTCCGCTGCGGTCAAGCCATGTCGATCCGTGTCAGCCCGCGGTGCCGCAATCTACAACCATCACCCCACCACCGGTATCCCGCACTGTCACCCGGCTCAGGTCCCCGCAGGATTCCCGGCAGGAATCCCCGCGGTAGTCCCG
>CBDUZK010000360.1:0-2084 GCA_965371675.1 uncultured bacterium
GAAGCGCACCAGGTCCGGCACCAGCAGGAACCCGAGCAGCGGCAGTACGGCCCAGGTGAGTATCGCACGCAGGGTTGGCAAAGTAGGTCAACACTAGCCGAATTGCGGCCGGGTGCAAGCGCGGTGGCGCACAACAGGAACCCGGGACGGGTGGTGCCCGTCCCGGGCTGCGCATGACCCGTCTATCACCGGTCAATCAAAGATGTCGCAGATCGGACACTTCCAGTTCGTGTCCGTCGGCGGCTCGGGGTGGTCGTCGTTCTCCAGTCGGGAGTTCTCGCCGAAGTCATGATAGACCCGGCACTCCTTGTCGAACGCCACCTTCTCGGACGGTGCGTAGCTCCACTTGAACCAGGTCAGGCCGTCGGAATCGACCTGCTTCAACGTGCGGTTCAGGTCGGAATCCGCACGGCCTACAAGTCTGACCACGAACGCACCGCTTTCCTTTACGTAGCCGATAGCGAAGTTACCGGGGTGGACCTGCGGAATCAGCCGGTCCACGTGATTGGGGATGAGCCGGTAAGGCCCTTTCATGCCGAGGGACGGCATCAGATACCTCCTTTGGGGACGGATTTGCCGCGCCGGGGTACGACACGCTCCTTCGAGCAGTCGACATTGGGGATTACGATTGGGCGACAGGAGAGGGACCGCCGTTGGGGCGGATGTAACCCGGTTCACGACACGCCATGATACCCCATATTGACCCGGTGGTCAAATCCTTGATGAAGAGACCAACCGCCAGGGAAATGTCGAAGGGCGAATGTCGAACGACGAATGGAGAATCCAAATGCCGAGTGCGCCAAGGGAAGTACGAACCACGGATAAACACGGATGAGGGCGGAGGATTGAAGATAGAGGAGTGAGGAGAGAGGACGGAGGAGTGAGGACAGGAAGGATCCGTCACTGCGAAGGCCGCAAGGCCTGTGGCAGTCTCAAGCCGTCAGCGGCATGTTCCGTCATTCGACATTCGCCACTCGCCATTCGCACTTCCAATCAATCTCCAACCAAGAATCTAGAATCTCAAATCGTCGGCGGTCTCTTTCCGCCGCGAATGTCAAGATTCAGGGGCTGCCTCCTTGCCGACCGGAGGCTGCTGTCCGAGGCACATCAGCATGTACTCCAGCGCCTTGTCCTTGTGGACGATCTGCTTGACGATTTCTCTCGCCCGTGAGGAAAGCCGTCGATAGCCCCAGCGTGATCGCCGCAGGGCTTCGTCCCAACCTTCGCGCTGGCAGTAGAGCCGCAGGTTGACATCGAAATAGGAGATGCTGTCGGCGTCCCTGAGCAGGTCGGAGCCGGGATCGCCGCCTGCTTCATGGGTTGCCACCAGACGGCAGGTTTCATCTACGACATCCCGTTCCACGCCGCACGCGGTCAGAATCGGGCGCAGTACTTCCACGCTGTTCCGGGCGTGGGCGGCCTTGAAGGTGTCGTAATCATCGAAGTCCGCTCGTCTCACTTTGGTCTCTTCGACTGCCCGGTCGATGTCGTGGGCCAGCGCCGCCAGTTGCAGGGCATCGCCGGCGTCCGGTTGCAGGTGCAACAGCCACTCCAGGGTGTTGTCGGCGTGACGTGAATCCTCCGGCACCCGCGAGCCCGCGATAACCCGCCGGATTCGCCGTCGGGCGCGTTCGATGCTATCCACGTGCGGCTCTGACCCGACGCAGGACCTCAAGATTCACCATGACGGCGATAACTATCAGGGCCGGCAGTATCAGATTCGTTGCCGCGCCTAGGAAGATGAGAAACACCCGCACGTCCCGACCGATCCGCCACCAGGCCTTACCCCCGGCCTTGATTCTCTCACGCATCAGGTTGTCGTACTTGTCCGCTGTGTAGCTCAGCACGAACGAACCGATGATCGCCATGAAACCGGCGAGCAGAACCCAGCCACTCTGTTCGATTGCGAGCAGGTGCCAGGTCAGACCAAACAGCAGGAAGGCGTCGGCATAGCGGTCCAGCACCGCATCGAACCAGCCGCCGAAGTCGCTGCCCTGGTACTTGAGCCTGGCCACTTCTCCGTCGCAACCGTCGACGATTGACGCGAACTGCGCCAGGACGCCGCCGAGGAGCAGGGTGAGATA
>CBDUZK010000361.1:0-2067 GCA_965371675.1 uncultured bacterium
GCAGCACCTGGCCGGGTGCGCGGAATGCCGTCAGGAACTGGATGAGTTCAGGAAGCTGAAGGAGGTTACCGATGGGGTGAGGTTTTCGGAGCCGCAGGACGAGGTGTGGCAGCGGTACTGGCAGGGCATCTACAACCGTATGGAGCGCGGCATCGGCTGGATCCTGACTTCGGTCGGGGCAATCCTGCTGCTGGCGTTCGGGGCGTTCAAGATGGTCGAGAGCCTGCTGCGCGACCCGGGTGTGGTCCTGCTCGTCAAGATCGGGGTCGCGGCGTTGCTGCTGGGCGTGGTTGTGCTGGTCGTGTCGCTGGTGCGCGAGCGGGTGTTCGGGCTGAAGCACGACCGATATTCGCGGGAGGTGAAGAGATGATTGTAGTCACGACATCCGAAATCCAGGGCAAGCGGATTGTGAAGGTGCTGGGCCTGGCCCGGGGCAATACGATCCGGGCCCGGCACCTCGGGCATGATTTCATGGCCGGGCTGCGCAACCTGGTCGGCGGGGAGATTACCGATTACACCAAGATGCTGGCCGAGGCGCGCGAGCAGTCATTGGACCGGATGAAGGAGGATGCTCGGCGTCTGGGCGGGAACGCCGTGGTCTGCATGCGTTTTTCGACTTCCTATGTCATGGGTGGCGCCGCGGAACTGCTCGCTTTCGGTACCGCGGTAGTGATGGAGGAAGAGTAGCAGACATCGTCGCGGTCCGGCAACGTTTGCTGGTTCGGTAAGTTAGGTCCGACGGGTAGGCCCGGCCGGTCGCGCCCGGCCGGGTTTCGCGGTGTTCGATTCAAGGCAAGTCCAGGATTAACAACAAGTTAGCGGCCGTATCACGAAGGCTGTGGTTGGCATGTGCCGTGCAGTTGTTGTCGGCAGAGGGGTTGCACGCAGGATTGGTGCAAGGAGATTGACAATCTGGAGTCCGTTTTTCAGGGCTATCGGGTAGCTCTACTTGTTCTACAATCCAGCCCAAGGAAGCTGCACATCCGCTCCCGATAGCCCGTCAGAACACGTCAGGCTTACGTGATTTGAGGGGGTTTCGATGGTCCGTACTCTCTGTGTCGCATTGGTTGCAGTAATGGCCATTCCCGGTTGGGCCGGGGCGAATGGCGCTCGAGCGCTTGGGACCGTCGCGGCGCCAGTGGCGGTCCCACTCAAGTCGCTGCTGCCACCGTCTCCGTTCCCGATTGCACCAGGTGATGGTGATACGGTATTCACGGTCGCGCCGACACTCGAGGTCGAGAGCGGCGTTCCGTTCGGTTGGTATCACTTCCGGGTGATGGAGGGCAGCAGCATCGCGGCCGAGGGGTTCAGTCCGCTGCCGGCATGGAACGTGATTGCCGGTGGGCGTACTCTGCAGCGTGGCCATGCCTACCGCTGGACGTGTCGGGTCCGCGATACCAACGGCTGGAGTCCGTGGTTCGGGCCGCACTTGGTCTTCCGGGTCGACTACAACCTGTCGCCACCGAAGCCGAAGTTGCCGCAGGACCGGGCAAGAGTGGGTACACGCCGGCCGGTCCTGGTCGTGGCTCCGAGGTCCGGCTACGCGCGGTACCGATTCCGGGTCTGGTCCGGCCGCACGCTGCTGGCCGAAGCAGTCGGCAGCATGCCTTTCTGGATCTACGACGGTCCGGCGCTGGAGGCCGGGAACGCGTACGAGTGGTCTTGCCGGGTGGAGTACGACGAGGATACGACCGGTTGGTTCGATCCGGTCTGGAGTTTCGAGATTCGTGACACGCCGGCCGACAATGGCGTTGCGGGCCGGGGCGTGGACGTTCGGGTCCAGGTCGTATGGCCCAATCCGTTCCGGGAGCGGGTGACGTTCGAGTTCGCATCCGCACCCGGACCCGACCTGAGGTTCGAGGTGTTCGCCGCTGACGGCAGGCTTGTCTATTCCGAAGCGCCCGGGTTGCGTCCGGCCGGGGAGTCAAGGCTTGACTGGAACGGCCGGGATCGCCGGGGCGACAGGGTTGCACCGGGGACGTACCTGTGCCGCATCAGGACCCAGTCCGGGGAACAGGTTTTCAGACTGACGAAGATCGCCAGGTAAGGACCAGAGCCGGGCCGCCC
>CBDUZK010000362.1:0-2066 GCA_965371675.1 uncultured bacterium
CTTCGCTTCCCCCGGTCAGGAACCGTTCTCCTTCGGTGAGGTCAAAGACAATCGGGTGGTCGGGGAAGGGCTGGTCGACGTATGCGTGACGCCACATCCGGAAGCTGCGGTACCAGACCATACTGTCGGGCGTCCCGACTCCGAGGGTCATCCCGACCCGGTCCCGGGTCGGGTGGTCGAACTGTACGCGGCCAATCAGCATCGGCCAGTACCCGACCCGGTCAGACGCGAATGCCATCTGTCTGCCGCACATCTGTGCGTCCATCACCGCGACGTACGACATCCAGAAGTAGCCATGGTCGCCCCAGCCCGTGCCCCACGAATTCACCATCCGGAAAGCGCCCGGCCCGTCACTCGTCATCAGTGTGTCGTCATACCCGACCGCGGTCACCGCGTGCCACCCCCGCATCGTACCGTAGCGTTCAGACGAGCAGTAGGTGTAGTTGAAGTTTCGGATGTTGTCGAAGTTCCCCCAGACCTGGATAGCGAGAACACAGGTGTAACCGTTGGCGATATGCTGGCGCACGTTCCTGAGGCCGGCCGTGTCCTCGGCAGCGATCCAGCACGACTGGTCGCCGCGAAAGACCAGTGCCGCGCTGTAGGCGCTTTCAGACGGCCAGCTCACGGGGTCGTCCTGGTCGTAGGGGCAGTCGGTCATGCTCGCACAGCCCTGCTCGCACATGAGCGCCATCGCCTTGCTGAAGGCGGAGCCCCGGTCCTGGCCGCCGTTTATCTGGTTGTAGACAAACGCCGGGCTCATCTGATGGGCGGGGTCTTCCACTTCCCAGCCATGCTCGACGAACTCGGTATGGGTCTTCTGGTAGTAGGCATGTGCCCAGGCGGTACACGAGCCCTGTCTGCCCTGGTTGCCCACCGGCGGCATCTCACTGGTATGGTCGACCGCGACCAGTGAATCCACGCTCGCGCATCCTTGGTCTACCGGTACGCTGGTGACCCTGATGACGCCGGGCACGGTATCCAGGTCCTCGGGAATCAACCCCAATTCGAATTCGGCCCCGGACAGCATCCCGTACAGCAGCGCGACCGACAGGACGGCACGTAACATCACACACATTATGCTTAAAGGAACGCTGGAAGTAAACCCGGAACCCGCCCACCGGGTTTGGAACGACGACATGCAGCGCTGCCTTCCGGGCGCATCTTTCCGTCTTCTGCCGGGTCTAAGGAGATATTGAAAGGAGACCGCAATGAAAGCTGTAATCCTGTCTGTGTTCGTAATCGTCCTGGCCATCACCGGCTGTGGACAGAGTGACCAGTGCCTGGACGCCCAGGCCCGGGACAGTGAAGCGAAGGTGCCGGCTGAGCAGTTGCCCGATTCGCTCCAGCCCTACGGAGCGCACGGTGCTTTGGGCCGGGACAATTTCACCCTGGCTGATATGCTGACGTTCGCCATCCAGGACGAGCACCTGGCCGAGGCTGAGTACCTTGACATCCTGGAGCGGCACGGCGACATCAGGCCGTTCAGCAACATCGTCCACTCCGAGCGCCGGCACATCGAGTCGCTGGAGCCGCTCTTCGAACAGTGCGGCGCGCCCGTGCCCCCGAACGAAGGCGCGGCGCACCTTATTCCGGCCGAGACCGTGCGCGAGGCCCTCGAAGCCTGTATCGAGGGAGAAATCAACAACATCGAGATGTACCGCGTGTTCCTCGAGCAGGAAGATGTGCCCGGGGACGTGCGCGAGGTGTTTGCCAGCCTGAAGGCCGCTTCCGAACAGCACCTGGAGGCGTTCCAGCGGCGTCTTGGAAACATGTAGAACAGCCGCGGGTCTGCCGAGGTCACAGCGGCCCGTTGCCACAGTATGGGTAACCGCCAGGCAGTCACTTGGCGACGGCAGTCCGGCACAGGGAAACCCGACCGACCGGGTCAATACCGTCATGACTGACGCAGGTTCACGTCCGTCCAATACAGGAGCCATCATGAACAGATACCCGGTTCTTTTGCTCGCATTGCTGATTGCCGTATCCGGCATCACCGCTGCCCAGCCCCGGTCCGATGCCGGGTCCGCGACCGTCACCGGCACCGTGTTTGACGAGGACCTGGGCGT
>CBDUZK010000363.1:0-2059 GCA_965371675.1 uncultured bacterium
CGCGTCCGCCAGCCGGAACACCACCCCGACGTTGAACGCGCTGCGGATGTTGTCTAGCACGACGTGGACCGGTCGTCGCGGCAGCCGGGCGAACTCGGCCGGGGCCAGGTCGGAATCGCGGGTACGGACCTCGTAGAAGGTCTCGATGTCCTCGGGCGACCGGCGGCCGTGCAGCGACCGGCCGGGCTCGGGCGGTGTGCCCCGGGTGCGGGCGGGCCGGGTCGGCCGGCGGTCGGGGGAGAGCAGCACAATGCTCGCCGCCTTGTCGGCGACCTGGATGATGTCGAGCGCCGTGTCGAGAGTCCCGGCCGTTGCCAGGATGCCATGTGCGGGCCAGACCACGGCCGGGCGCAGTCCGATCAGCCCGGCCGTGGCGCGGGCCAGTTCCGGCGAGCCGGGCGGCAGCCGAGGGATGACCGCGAGTTGGTCCCGGACCATGGCGAATTCGGTATGCGCGTTTTCGAGCAGGCGCAGGAAGTCCTCGGTCCGGCTGTGCAGCCGGGAGAGGGCGATGGTCGCGGTCGGGTGCGCGTGCAGGACCGCGACCCGGTCCGGGTATTCCGCGGCGAGCGCGGCGTGCACGGCGAGGTGGGCCGGGAGTTCGCTGGTGGGTTTTGTCGGGCCGGTCCATTGGCAACCGGTGCCGTCGTCGGTGAACCGGAGCAGGCAGAGGCCGTCCAGCGGGGTGCGGGCCAGGTCCCGCATCCTGGTCCCCGCGCCGGTGACCAGGAGAGCCCGGCCACCGAGCGCCGGGATTGGTTCGGGCAGCGGGAGCGGTGAGCCCTCGAAGCCGGGCGCGTCGAGCTGGACCGACATGTTGCCGGCATTGGCCTCGGCCCAGCCGCGACGGCTGAGTTCCGCGGCGACCGCCGCGACCGTGGTCACCAGCGGACCGGCGGCGTGTTCAATCAGTTCGCGCGAGTTATTCATCAATGCGAGGAGAGTATGTTGCCACACGGGTCGGCCCTGTCAAGGTGGGACTGAAAAGTCAGAGCGCTGAAGGAGGAACAGTCAACCACGGATAAACACAAATAAACACAGATAGCGGAACTGATTTGGATTGCGGCCGCGAAGCTGCCGCTTTGCCATCTGGGTGGAGTGCAACGACTCTGTCGTTGCTATCAGGATGTTGGCCGCTGGATGTCAGGTCGGATTCCGCAATATGGAATCGCGGAACGGACGGGTCGGGCTGCGGGCTAGAACAGTCGTTCCAGTTCCTCGACGGTCAACCCGGCGTCCGCCAAGATGCGTTTGAGGATCCTTGGGTGTATGATTTTCCCGGCATGGACCGGCAGGGTAATCCGGCGACCGGCTTTGTTGCGGAAGATCTGGTGGCTCCCGGACTGGCGCACGGATTTGAAGCCTGTTTTCTCAATGGCACGGCGGATATCGGTGGCGGTTCGGCGTGGCAGCCGGGGCGTCATACCGCCACTTCCAGAGTGGCGATATTCAGGATTTCCGGTTTGGGAATGGACTCGCCATTCTTCAGGCGGTCCTGAACGTGAAGGGCGACCGCGTCCTTCAGGTTGGCCAAGGCTTCCTCGTACGTTTCGCCCTGCGTGTAGCAGCCCTGCAACTCCGGACAGTAGGCGAAATACCCATCCTCATCCTTCTGGATGATGACAGGCAGATTGTAATTCTGCATGAAACCAGTCTATGCGGAATCCGAGACGAGTCAACCACGGGTGCACACGGGCAGGGCGGAGGATGGAAGATAGAAGAGTGAGGATGGACGGGGACATGACTCAATCCCGTCCTCGGCATTGGGATCGTGTCCCCGGCCGCACGACGAGACAGCCGGGGACACGATCCGGGATTCTGCCCCCAGCGTGTAGGTTTCACATCGGAGGACCGAATGCCGGTCATGTCCCCGTCCGGGCGTCGCGGGCGTGCAGCGTAGAGCGTAATGCGTCCGGTGCCGGGTGCGGTATGGTCTTGACCGCAGCAGCCCCGGCGGTAAGATGGCGCGACGAAAGGAGTCGCCCGATGCAGAAATGGGACTATCGTATTGCCTGGATTGACATTCATATGAGCCCGGTGCTGCAGATGGCCCGCTGGG
>CBDUZK010000364.1:0-2051 GCA_965371675.1 uncultured bacterium
GCCATCTCGTGCAGCCCACCCCACACCCCGCACTCGGTGGCATCATGCATGGCATGAACCCCGGGAAAGCGGCGAGCGATGGCACAATCGTCAAGAACCGACATCTGCGAGAAGACATCCTCGGCCTCCTTCTGGAAGGAGGTACCGCCGGCCTCGACAAAGTTCTGAGGAAAGCAGACCGCCAGCAAGCCGGTCATCTCGACCGCGGGACCCTTGGTAATGACGACGACGTCACCGGGGCGCACAAGATGAGGCCCGCGAAGTTCGGACTCAGGGCCAAAGGCCATGGCAGTCGCACCACCAACCATCGGGTAGTTGCAGCCGGCATAGCGCGCGGTATGCCCGGTAACTATGCTGATTCCGTACTTGACCGCTTCCTGGTGGACAGCCTCCCACATCTCCTCCATCTGGCGCTCATCCATCTCCGGAGGCAAGTTCAGGTCGATGGAGAGGTATCGTGGCACCAGCCCGGACACAGCAACGTCGCACACAACGATGTGGAAAGCGAACCAGGCCGCCCTGGCAAATCCAAATGCCGGAACGATGAAGAACGGGTCGGTCGACATCGCCAGGCATCCGCCTTCAAAGCGTACGACGCCGTAGTCGACGCCATGGCGGGGGCCAATCACGATTTCCGGATTGGGTGCGCCAAGTCGGGGATAGATGACACGGTCGAAGAACTCCGGGCTTATCTTGCCGAGTGCCGGCAGGTTGGTATCGTGGGACATGTACTTGCTCCCTTCACAGTTTCCGGGTCAATCAGGTTCGGAAGGTCTCGCGGCACCCGCGGCGCGTGGCCTCGGATGTAGGCTCCTCGGGGGACCGGACATCAATTCTAGAAACGGACTCCACTCGCTGTCAACAGCAGCCCCTGCAGTGCGTCATCGCAAGGTCGCCAGAGACGCAGGGTGATATCACCGCCGGTGCCGGTTGGCGTATGATTGCATAGACGCAGCAGTGCCACTGAATCAGGAGTATGAACCCATGTCTATGAACATTGCGAGTTCCCACCAGCCGATCGAACGAAATGTCGCCATGGAGCTGCTGCGTGTGACCGAAGCTGCGGCCCTGGCAGCCGCTCGCTACCTGGGTCGGGGCGACAAGAACCTGGTGGACGAGGCGGCGGTAACCGCCATGCGTCATGTGCTGGGCCACATCAGCATGGACGGCATCGTCGTCATCGGAGAAGGCGAGAAGGACCAGGCGCCCATGTTGTATGTCAACGAGCGTATTGGCGACGGCTCGACTCCACAGGTGGACATCGCCGTCGATCCGATTGATGGCACCGCCCTGGTCGCCAAAGGTCTGCCCGGAGCTATCGCAGTCGTTGCGCTTTCGGAAAGAGGCACGATGCACTGCCCCCTGGAGTTCTTCTACATGAACAAGATTGTCACGGGGCCGGAAGCGAAGGACTCGATAGACATCAACGCGCCGGTCGCTGAGAACCTGAGGAGAATAGCGGCAGCCAAGAATAGAAAGATCTCGGAGATTGCCGTGGTGGTCCTGGACAGGCCGCGTCACGAGCAGTTGCTGTCCGAGATAAGGGCTGCTGGCGCCCGGGTCAAGCTCATCACTGACGGTGATGTTGCCGCGAGCATCGAGGCCGCACTGCCTGACAGAGAGATTGATGTTCTCATGGGTATCGGAGGGGTGCCCGAGGGGGTCCTCTCGGCTGCAGCGATAAGCTGCATTGGAGGCAGTATCCAGGGCAAGGCCTGGGCCCGCAACGAAGATGAAAGGAAGGCCGCCATCGCTGCGGGCGTTGACGTTGACAAGGTCTACAGGACGGAGGACCTTGTCGACAGCGACCAGGTCTTCTTCGCCGCCACCGGAGTCAGCACCGGTGAGTTGCTCAAGGGAGTGCGCTACTTCAGGGGTGGCGCCCAGACCCATTCCGTGGCGATGCGCAGCCGTTCCGGCACCGTGCGCTGGGTAGACTCCTGGCACAACTTCGGCAAGCTGGACAAGCTGGACTTCTTCGAGCCCCACTGACGTGCAGGAATCCCGGGCCGCGACTCGCGCGTCAGCAGTCGGCTCCCGCGCGACTCCCT
>CBDUZK010000365.1:0-2047 GCA_965371675.1 uncultured bacterium
CCCGAAGCTGAACCTGTACAACTGGTCGCTCGCCAGGTCCGCAGCGGCAAAGGCAACGCCGACGTGGTCCAGCCACCTCAGGAAATCGGGGCTGCCGGACAGGAAGTAGTAGTTCGTTCCGACCTGGTACGTCTTGGCGAACCTGCTGTCCGAGATGTCATAGCAAACCGGCGTGAATCGCAGTATCGGCTCCCAGGCCGACGGACCGTTGATGCTTCCCTTGAAGGGCGGAACCCAGTTCGTGAGGGCCAGTTCGAGGAAGTTGACCCGGGCGCTGGCCGACCCGTATCTTATCTCGAAGTCCTCGAGTGCCCTGCCGACCTTCCATGCTTCGATTCCCAGCGTGGCCTCATACCATACCTTCCATGACTCCAACTCGCGGTTGTCCTCATCGATGGTCGGACAAACGGCGGCGAACGACGTGTCCGGCATAAGCACGAGTGCTATTTCGGTCAGAGTCACCAGGAAATCCTCGAAGCCGGTCCGGGCCGAGCTGAAGGCTGCGGAATTCAGGAAGCTCCCTTTCACTTCGGATGTCTTGAAACACGGGTTGATCACCGGAACCGAAGCGCTGGCCATTGCGCCGACCTGGTCTTTCAGGCGGTTCATTTCGACGTAGTCAAACTCCACCCACTGGTCGTCAATCCCGCTTCCGGCGACACTGTCCACCACTTCATCATCATCCGTGATGAACCAGGTCTCCGGGTATCGGCTCTTGACCAAGCTTTCGATCTTCGCGACATCATTGGTGACCAGGACGTAGTCGTGCGCCCACTTGCTGAGCAGGTCTTCCAGGGGCTCGGCGCACAGGGACAGTGCCGCGCCCAGGATCAGTACTGCAATGACACGTTTCATTATTCCCCGGCAATCCGGCTGGTGATTCTGTCCCGTGCCTGCTCGATGTAGTTGCTGAAGGCGTGGGCGCTGCTGCCGTGGGTCTCGCTGAATGCAAATGGCGGGTCGTCGGTACTGGCCAGGAACCCTGCCTTGAAGGGGACCAGGCTGGCGACCGGATCCTTCTCGTCCCGGTAGGAATACCAGTTGCCGATGTTGTACTGGTAGGTTTTCTTTGCGGGGTTCCTTCTTCTCGGTCGGATGATTCCGCCGGTGATGTGCGGCACGGCCATGCCAACCCGGGCACTGACATCCCTGATCAGGGCGAGGGGCGAAGCCAGGGTAAACAGAGTCCGGGCCTTCAGGCCGGCCGACAGTCCGAGTGCAGGATTGCCGATGATGTCGTGCATGCCCAGGTAGGCGACCGCGGTTCCCAGGCTGTGTGAGATGATCGTCAGGTTGATTCGCCGGGGATAGACGCCGGCGTCGGTGGCGTCCTTGACCAGTTCCAGCAGCTTCTCCTTGAACTTGTTGACGATTACGATGCGTGCATCCTGGTATAGCGTGAAGTAGAGGACATGGGAGACCGTATCCCTGAGGAACGCGGTCAGTTTCTCGTCCGCGACTGTAGCCAGGGCACCGACGACAGGGATTTGCCGCAGCGCCCCGATGAGTCCGAGTCTCCGGGGCAGTTTCTCAATATCGGTTTTCGTGTTCATGGTCTCGTAGATGTCGGAGTAGAACATCTCGTACTTGTGGACGTCATCCGGGGGTCGGTCGTTCCAGAGCTGGTCCCACAAGGCGTCGGAATACCCTTTCTGCTGCGGGCCGATGCCGTGCACGAACAGCACACACTTTCGTCGCATTCTATCCTCCCTTTTTGTTTGACTTGCAGGTCGCGCTCCTGCCATGCTTCACAGTCGAGCGTAGTCCCGGGCGTCCTCCTGTCAAGTCCGATGGCGCAGATGGTTGCATGACCGGCATTTCCTGTTAGTATCCCGGCGGTGTGAGACGCTGTGTATTTTACCGTGATAACAACCAGGTGCGTGACCGATGACCGGCCGTCGGGTGTGGCTTGAGCTGGAGGACGGCACGAAGCTGGCCGGGACCGGGTTCGGGCACTCGGGCGCGGCATCGGGCGAAGTGGTGTTCAACACGGGCATGGTCGGGTATGTCGAGAGCCTGACCGAC
Source organism: uncultured bacterium (assembly GCA_965371675.1). Taxonomy (GTDB): domain Bacteria; phylum Hydrothermota; class Tepidihabitantia; order Tepidihabitantales; family Tepidihabitantaceae; genus DSBX01. The sequence continues at coordinate 2,026 of CBDUZK010000365.1, forward strand.
CCTTCCTATCGCGGGCAAATCC
>CBDUZK010000366.1:0-2046 GCA_965371675.1 uncultured bacterium
GAGCTTTCGCATACGCACGGTTAGACCGGTCGACGCCCGGGATAGATTCGGCCCCCCGGTCGTCAACGCGGCCGGATGATGACCGCGCCGTTGGACGTCTCGATTTCGATGGTCGCCGCGCCGGAGCCGATGGTGCCGGTCTTGTGGTCCCGGTCCTGTCTCGTGTAGGCAATCGACCCGAAGCCGGGCGCGACCGTGACTTCGCCGTTGGACGAGGAGGCGTCGAACGACGCTGATACGTCGGCGGGCAGGAGCAGGGTCACAGCGCCGTTGGAGGTGCGGATGAGCGCGGATTCGGTCGGGCCGAGCCCGGTCAGGTCACAGTCGACCGCGCCGTTGGACGTGCTGATATCGACGCCGCCGGTATGGACCCGGACCGAGACCTTGCCGTTGCTCGTGGACAGGCTGAACGACCCGCTGGTCCCGGTGAGTGTGACCGCAGCGTTGCTGGTGCGGACCGAGCCGCCGCCGGTCATGCCGGTCACGGTCAGGGAGCCGTTGCTGGTGTGCAGGTTGACCCGGACCGAGTCGGGCGCGGTTATCACGAAGTCGGCGCCGTAGTTGCGGTCCCCGGAGGGCATGTCGGCGTCGACCGTCAACCGGCCGCCTTCGACCGTGTCCGTGATGACGATGTTGTCGATGTACGCTTCGGCGTCCTCCCGGTTGCGGCCGTAGCAGCGGCGGGTGATGTTGACCGAAATCACGGAGTCGGCCGTTGCCGTCATCTCGACGGTGCCGTTCTTCGTCGTGGTGGAGTAGTCGGTGATGCCGGCCGCGGAGTAGGAATGAGGGTACGGTACTTCGAGCTTGAATACGTAGAGGCAGGCCGCGGCGAGCAGTGCCGCGAACGCGAGCAGGGATAGTCTGCGGGTCATGTTGCCTTCCGGTCAGAAGGTTGAGGAACTGACATCAGGCGCGGGCACAATCAGGAACCCGATGGAGAAGAATGGGCCCCGGAGCCGGGTAGTGGGTGTGCCGGTGACCCGTGCGCCGTTGGACAGGTGCCAGTCCGGGTCGAACGGCGAGTACAGGTAGCCGGCGCGCAGCGCGACGCCGTAGCTGCCGCTGGTGGTCGCGGCGGTGATGCCGAGTTCGAGCGCGGCCAGGCCGGCGAGCTTCATGCCTGAGGTGATGCTGGCGTTCTGACCCGGGGCAATCAGGAGCGTATCGATGTTCACGTCCTGGCTTCGGGCCCGGATGTTGAACGTCTGGGTCAGGCCGCCGACGCCGACCATCGGGACAATGGTGAGGAAGCTGAACGGCGCGAGCTTGAACCCGACCTCGCCGAAGATGCCGCTGGATTCGGTGCGGAGCTGGAAGTCCTCGGTCTCGACGTCGTCCCAGGTCCGGAAGTAGAGCGGGCCGACCAGTAAGCCGTTTGTGTAGGAGCGCAGCTCGATACCCCAGCCGTACTGGCGGACGCCCGGCTCGGGCAGGTCGTGCTCTGCGAATTTGCTGCGGAACCCGACCAGGTCGGGCTGGTAAGCGGCCGCGAACGGTATCAGCCAGCCTTCCTGGGCCTGAATCGCGCCGGCCGCGAGCAGCAGGAGTACAAGTAGAGTCGTGGTACGGTGAATCATCGCGGGCAGTATAGGTCGGGTGCAGGCGGTGTCAATCAGGCCCGGAAACCCGACGCAGGAATCCAAACACCAAGACACCAGGACCACGAAGAGGTCAGAAGTCAGAGCGCAGTAGCAAACCGCCGAGAACGCCAAGGACGGAGTTGTCATTGCGAGCAGAGCGCGGCAGTCTGTTTTCCTCCAATCTGCAATCTGAAATCGACCGGGACCATGTCCCGTCCGAAGCCCTGGTGCGACAGCAGGGCGTAAGTTGTTGCCAGGGCGTCGGTTCGGACTCATTTGGCCCGGTTCGGGCGGCGGGGTCCCCGCCAAATGTGCGGTTCGCGCGGTTTTCCCTTGCATTCCGGGGGAACCTGTGTAGTATTCATGCTTGACTTGCAGTTGGGGTTGACTACAATACCAACTGTAGGTAACTACACAGACATTTGTTCTTTGACAATTTGGAGAAGATGTAGGCTGATATTTA
>CBDUZK010000367.1:0-2045 GCA_965371675.1 uncultured bacterium
TCTCCCGTGCCCGCAGAATCCGGATTTCACTCAGCACTCCTCCATCCTCATTCCTGGTTCCTCGCCCTCCCCCGCCCGCAAAATCCGACTCGGGCTTGACTTCGGGCCAGGAATAGACAGAAGCACGGTGTGTTGACGAGACTGAATGGGGACAGGAGCTAACGACTATGTACCACCGCAACTCCCGGTTCGCTGCGAGGACAGGTCCGCAGCGCCTATCTCTGCACTACGACCTTGTGGACGGACGCTCCACGCCCAGCGCCCGACGCCGCGAGAACAAAGTACACCCCCGGCGCGACATGCCCGATGTTATTGAGTCCCGGCTGCAGGGACATGACCCTGCGCCCCGCGATATCGAGCATGTGGGCCTCCCCCCTGCCGGGCAGGAGCAGGATGCCCCGGACAACCGATGGAATCCTCTCTGAAACCGGCCGCGTCCGCATTCCCGCCTGCAGCCCGGACGGCCCGCACCGAATGACCGAAATGCAACTGCCGAAGTAGTCCGCGCTGTACAACTTGCTCCCATCCGCGTTGAGGACGAGAGCCACCGGCCGGTCGCCGACACCCACCGTGGAGTTGACCCGGTTGGTCGCACAGTCGACCACGGAAATGTCGCACGACCAGGAGTTCGCGGAGTACACCTGGTTGTATGTCGGGTTGTAGGCTACATGAGTTACGCGTCCTCCCACTTCCGCCACCATCGTGATGAGCGAGTCTCCCGCGCCGTCTACCACCGCCATGCCGTCGAAGGCATTGCTCCCGCTATATACCCTGTTGTCGTCCGGGTTGTAGCACACGGATGCGGGCCAGGCTCCGACCGGTATTGTGGCGATGACCGTATCCGCCCCGGCATCGATGATTGTCATGTCGTCACTGTCGTAGTTCGAGCAGTACACCTTGTTATCAAGCGGGTTGTAGCACAGCCCCCACGGCCATTCCCCGGCCGGCAACGTGGCAATGACCTGGCTGGTTCGCCCGTCTATCACGCTCACGCTTTCGCCCATCTGGTTCGCGCAGTAGACCCTGTTGTCGGCGGAATTGTAGCTCAGGGCGCTGGGACAGGCTCCCACCCGCACCGTTGCGATGACCTCGTTTGTAGCCCCGGCTATCACACTCACGGTGGAGTCGTAGAAGCCGCCGAGCCGCCCCGAGTTCGCGCAGTACACCCGGTTGTACAGCGGGTTGTAGCACAAGCCGGTAGGCTCGATTCCGACCCCGATCGTAGTGACGACCTGGTTGGTCGCGCCGTCGACCACGCTCACGCTGTTGTTGTTTCGATTCGCGCAGTAGACCTGGTTGTTCTCCGGACTATAGCACAGCGCGTACGGTTGCATGCCGACGTCAACTCTCGCAATCACCGTATCAGCGGCACAATCGACCACGTACAGGACGCTGGAAAACATAGTGGCGCAGTAGAGCTTGTCATCAAGAGGATTGTAGGCCAGGGCGATGGGCGCGTCCCCGACGACCACCGTGGCGACCCTCTGGTTGGATGCCCCGTCAATCACACTCACCGTGACGTCGCCCCATCTCGCGCAGTAGACCTTGCTATCCTGGGAGTTGTAGCAGAGGCCGGTGGCGTAGTGGCCGACGCCGACTGACGCGACCAGCGAATCGGTCACGCCGTCAATCACAGCCACGCTGCCGCCGGTCGACTTCGCACAGTACACCTTGTTGTCAAGTGAATTGTAGCACAGACGGGTCGGCCGGGCGCCGACATTGACAGTGGCAATCACAGAGTCAACCGCGGCGTCGAGAACCGTGACGGTGCGGCCATCCGAGTCGGCACTGTAGACCTTGTTGTTCAAAGGGTTGAGCACAAGCGCATTCGGCCGGCCCCCGACCGCCACCGTGGCAACGACCGTATCCGCTGCGCCATCCAGGACTGTCACGGTATTGTCACCCTTGTCGGCGCAGTACACCTTGTTGGTGGCCGGATTGTAGCACAGCGCCCTGGGGTTGTACCCGACTTCGACCGTGGCAATCACAGTATCCGCGGCTCCGTCAATCACGGTCACGGTGGGGAAATCGTAGTTGGCGCAGTA
>CBDUZK010000368.1:0-2045 GCA_965371675.1 uncultured bacterium
ACAATACTCTGGTCGACCCACGCGCTGTCTCTCGCCGTGAAAGTCGCGGTGCTCCGAATCAGATCGAGCTTGAGGAACCACGGTCCGTAGCGGTCCATCTCACAGTAGCGCGTTGTGTCACCGCCGTACCTGCGCTGGTACCCGACGTAGTAGTCGATGGACGTGGAACAGGTGTGCACCCCGGAGTCGGGGTAGACGAGCTGCATCGACTCGGGCAAGGTGCCGACACGCACTTCCCTCCTCGTGAGCTTCTCGCCGCTGTGACGCCGGGCGTATCCCGACCCCGAGTTCACTACGACCGAGGTCGTGCCGAGTGTATCCGAGGCGTGGTTTATGGTCCGGACGTGCATTATCAGGGGGTGTTGGTAGTAGTCGAAGCTCCGCGGTTCCGCCGTGTTGGGGCCCTGGTTCTCCGGGTCGCAGCCCGCGTGCATGAGCAGGCATGCAAACAAGAATGACGTTACAGTGCGGTGTCTCATGACGATCACCCGTCAAGGGAGTTCCGGGGACACATTGCCTATCTCGCGGAGAATCAGGGACGCCCACCGTCTTCCTGCCGGGCCGGTGTCATTCACCACAATCAACTTCTACACCAATCTGCCCGCGTGTCAAGCGGCAGCTTGCGGAATGGCGATTTCCGGGGACACAGTAAAGGATTTCTTCGTCTCTGACCGCCTGCCGGGCCGGTATCACTAGCCACGGTCAACTTCTGCTCCAATTCGCCCGCGTGTCGAACAGAGAGAAGGTTCAAGGGGTCGAGGGTTGAGCCATCGGATGGCACCTGCTCCAGAAGAGCAGAGCAAGGGGTCGAGTGAGAAGACAGGAAAGAGGATTTCACAGGTCTTCCGGCTTGAGCCCGGTGTGCTTGGCGATGCGGGCCAGCATACGCGGGCCAATCTCTTCGCGGTCGTGGAAGGCAAACGTGAAGTCGGGCCATCCCGAACGGCTGAGCACGCGGTGAGATGTCCCGGATTGCCGTTTGACAGTCCATCCGATACGCAGCAGGGCAGCAAGGACCAGGCGGGCCTTGGTCGAGGGCCACTGACTCATGCGGGCACAGCGAATACTTCCCGGAGTTCGGGGATATCTTCGCCGTGTTCAATGCGGTCGGCCAGGACCCGCAGGGCCAGTACCTGAACACCGGCGATTGCCCCTGCCCGGGTCGTGCCGTAGGCCATGACGCCGGGCAGGTCCGGGACCTCGGCGAGCCAGCGTCCATCCTCTTCTCGCTCAACCTCGATTTTCATACTCACTCCTATCTGCGGTCGCAGGGACAATCACGAACAACCGTCGTTTCCCTGCCGGTTTTCTCTCGCTCTTCATAGTAAACTTCTACTCCAATTCACCCGCGTGTCAAGCAGAGAAAGGGTTCCAGGGGTCGAGTGACAAGCCTTTCGATGCTTCTCATTGCGGTTGGAGAATATCAGCAGGCGTCTTTCCGCCGCGTTCAGTCCGACACGTGCCTGGCGTTCCTAGCGCTCGGGCATCTCGTAGTTCGGCGCTTCCTTGGTGATGGTCACGTCGTGCGGGTGGCTCTCGTGCAACCCGGCGCCGGTGATCCGGACGAACTTGGCCCGGCGCCGGAACTCAGGCAGAGTCCGACTCCCGCAATAGGCCATACCGGCCCGGAGCCCGCCTTCGAGTTGAAACAGCACTTCCGCGACGTTACCCCGGTACGGCACGCGGCCGACGATACCCTCGGCGACCAGCTTTCGCGCGCCCTCCTGGAAATACCGGTCCGCGGAACCGGCCTTCATCGCGTCGATTGAGCCCATCCCACGGTACACCTTGTACCGGCGCCCTTCAAGCAGCACGTTCTCACCCGGACTCTCCTCGGTCCCGGCCAGCAGGCTGCCCATCATCACCGAGCCCGCGCCCGCGGCCAGCGCCTTGACCACGTCACCGGAAAACCGGATCCCGCCGTCGGCGATTACCGGAACCCGACGTTGCTTGAGCGCGGCCGCGCATTCCAGCACCGCTGTCATCTGGGGCATACCCACCCCGGCGACCACCCGGGTGGTACAGATCGAACCCGGCCCGACTCC
>CBDUZK010000369.1:0-2035 GCA_965371675.1 uncultured bacterium
CGGTACTACCTCGACCGAGGAAACGACACAACACCTTGTACCTTCCGGCTTCCTGCCTTCGTGTCTTTGTGCCTTTGTGGTTCTATTCCGGTTCTGAGGAAGGTACAGTCCCGGATTTCACTCCGTCATTCGCACTCTGATATCTAACTCCTGACTTCTTCGTGCCCTTGGCGCTCTTGGCGTTCTTGGCGGTTGATCTTCCGACTTTGTGTTCTCCGTGCCTTTGTGTTGAGATTCCTGTGCCGGCCTTCGCACTTGCCCGGCCCGCAAACGTGACGTAACATAGGCTAGGAATCGATGCCACACCATCACGACCACCACGCAGCCGGCCGACAGGGCCGCAGCCTGGTTGTCTCGATTGTCCTGAACCTCGGCTTCGCGATTGCCGAACTGGTATTCGGGCTCATCGCCAATTCGCTCGCTCTCGTCGCGGACGCAATCCACGACGCCGGCGACGCGGTCGCGCTCGGCCTGTCCTACGCCGGCCTGCGTCTGTCGCAGCGCCGACCCAACGCCAAACGCACGTTCGGGTACAAGAAGGTCAGGATCCTCACCGCGTTCATGAATGCCCTGTTCCTCATCGGCATGACCGCATTCGTCGTCCGTGCCGCCATCCTGCGCATCATCTCCCCGGAACCGGTCCGGGCGCCGATACTGATCGTCATGGCGATTGTCGGGCTGGTGATCAACGGTGCCGCGGTCCTGCTCCTGCGCCGGGACAAACACAGCCTCAACATCCGGGCCGCGATGTGGCACATGATGGAAGACTTCCTCGGCTGGATTGCGGTGCTGGTCGGCGGCATCATCATCCACTTCACCGGCTGGTACATCATCGACCCGGTTCTGTCACTCCTGATCAGCGCGTTCGTACTCTACGGGGCCTGGTCCGTGTTCCGGGAGTCGACCAGCATCCTGATTGACTCCACCCCGAAGGACATTGACTTCGACGAAGTCCGGCAGTACATCCTCGACTGCGACCCGGATGTCATCGGCGTCCATGACCTCCACATCTGGACCCTCGGTGAAGGCAACCGGGCACTGATGGCCCACCTCAAAGTCCCGGACCGCGAACTCAGCACGTTCTACCCGATGCTCGCCCGGCTCGAATGCGACCTCGAGAAGAAGTTCCACATCGACCATGTGACCCTGGAGCTCGAATGCGACAAATGCAAATCCGGGGACAACGTCTGCCTGGAATAGGCGCCAGCACGGGCACGACCCGACCGATCCTCCGAGCGAAATCGCGCCCCCCCCCGGCCAGCCAAGCTGCCAGTCGCCGGGACGTTGACAACGGGGCATCTGACAGCTATGCTGCCCTGAACTTGGAGCAAACACTGAAAGCCATCACGTCATCCTTGCCGACACCCCGGCGTCAAGTGCGGCCCTGCGGACCAGCCGAGCCGGGCAGATGGCCAGCAGAAGGAAGCAGCCGGAATCGAACTGGTAGCAGATAGACAATGCCTCCTCAGAACTCCCGGAAAATCAGTCGGAGGTCACGATGACTCGCACACTCGTCGTCCTGCTCACGGCCCTGCTGTTCCTCACCTGCCCGCAGAAGGCACCGACCGTCCCCGCGCCACCGACCGCCGACATCCGCGGCGACTCGCTCGCCTTCTTCACCAGTTCGACCGACCCGGGCAAGCAGCCCGTCGCCTGCGTCTTCGACTGGGGCGACGGCGCCTTCGACACCTCGGCCTACGTCGCCGGCGGTGACACCGCCTGGGCCTGCCACGACTTCGACAGCGTCGGGACATGGGAAGTCCGCGCCCGCGCGGTCAACGCCCCCGGCCGTTGGTCGGGCTGGAGCGAGGCCGCGCCCTACGCCCGCTCGAAACCACCGTACCTCGCCGACACGCTGCTTGGCCCACGCTGGTACGGTCGGGACCGCTGGTGCCGATTCCGAGCGGTGGTGGACGACGGTGATGGCGACAGCATCTCGGCCCGGTTCCGGTGGGGCAACGGGACGGCCTCGGCGTGGTCGCTCGCGGTCGCGCCCGGCGACACGATCCTCGACTCGGTGTACTGTGCTGCCGAC
>CBDUZK010000370.1:0-2011 GCA_965371675.1 uncultured bacterium
TGCTCAGCGCGTACGGGCCGGCCGGCCGGGTCGGGGATTCCTCGGACAGGGGAGCGGGGTCCGGGTTCGGGCCGTAGACGTTGGCCGAGGAAATCAGCAAGACCCGGGGACTGAGGTCGCACGCACGCAATGCCTCGAACAGGCGCAGGGTGCCGGTCGCGTTCACATCCCAGGTCCGCAGGGCCTGGTTCTCCGACTCGGCCACCGAACTGAGCGCGGCCAGGTGTACCACCTGTTCCGGCCTGGCTTCGGCGAAGACTCCCCGCAGCCGGTCGAAGTCGCACACGTCGCCGTGGAAGAGGTGCGCGTCGAGGTCGGCCGGCGGTGGGGCGAAATGGATGCCGGACACCTCGTGCCCGGACCCGAGCAGGCGACGGGCGAGATGACCGCCCGCGAAACCTTCGATTCCGGTTATGAGAATCCGGCTCATGAGAGGCCGGCGTCGGGTCTAGGAGACCCGGGCGCGCCAGTAGTCGAGCAGGTCGGACATCGTCTGCTCGAACTCGTACTTCGGCTCCCAGCCGGTGCACTGCTTCAGCCGGGTCGGGTCGCCGACCAGCAACTCGACGTCGCTCGGACGCATCCGGGCCGGGTCCGGCCTGGTTTCCACTTTCACCTTCGCCTGCTTGACCAGCAGGTCCAGCATGTCGCCGATTCTCCAGCCCTTGCCGGTCGCGATATTGTATACCTCGCCCGGCTCGCCCTTCTCCAGCAGCAGCCGGTAGGCGATGACCGTATCGCGCACGTCGGTGAAGTCCCGCACCGCGTCCAGGTTACCCACTTGGATGACCGGCTCCCGCTTCCCGGCCTCGATTTCGGCCACCTGCTTCGCGAAGTTCGACGTCGCGAACACCTCGCCCCGGCGCGGGCCGGTATGATTGAACGCGCGGCTGCGAACCGCCTGCAGCCCGTAGCTCTTGAAATACTGGTAACCCATCAGGTCCTGCGCCACTTTGCTCACCCCGTACGGGCTCAGCGGGCGCAGCGGGTTCGACTCCTTTATCGGCGTCTCCCCGGGCAGCACCATCCCGTACTCCTCGGACGAGCCCGCGAGCTGCACCCGGCACGAACCGCACAGGTCAGCGGCGCGAATCGCCTCGAACAGGTTCACCTGCCCGACCACATTGGTCGTCATCGTCTCCGACGGGGCCACCCACGACATCAACACGTACGACTGCGCGGCCAGGTGATACACCTGGTCCGGCCGCACCTTCGCCACCATCTCGTTCATCGCCACCGGGTCGCGCAGGTCACACGCGTGCAACGTCAGCCGGTCGCGGATGCCTTCGATGTTCTCGGTGCGCGAACGCCAGCGCAGGGTGCCATGGACCTCGTAGCCCTGCGCGAGCAGATGCTCGGCCAGGTGGCTGCCGGCGAACCCGGTGATGCCGGTAATCAAACACTTCAAGACGCTTCCTCCATTCCTGCGGTCCGGCTCAGGGCTTCTCGATCTTGTTCGACCGGATGCAGCGCGTGCACACCCACTTCCGCTTCGTGCCGCCGCCTTCCAGCTTCACGCGGACCCGCTGCAGGTTCGGCTCCCAGCGCCGCTTCGTCACGTTGTGGGCGTGGCTCACGTTCGAGCCGACCGACCCGATCTTGCCGCAGACTTCGCAATGTTTAGCCATGATTTACTCCTTTCGGGCACAAAAACAGCCAGTCCACAGGATAGCTGAAAACCGGAAAGAGTCAAGACGATGAGAGGCGCGGAGGAGTTCCACCACTAAGACACGAAGAGCACAAAGACAGGTGGTCGGAGAGCGTTGGGGTCGCGGCTCTAGGTCTAGTCTGTCGGACGAGGTAGCGACAGGGTCCTCTCCCGCATGATTCGAGCAACGGCGTACACCGTGTACCCTAGGGACCAGATGCAGCCTGCCAGCAAGAGGAATAGCAGTACGGTTCGCGGCCACCGCGGCAGTAGGTCTACAAACACGAGCAAGCAGAGTCCCAGCCCCACCACGGCCCCATTGAAGACCGCCCCTGCAACGGCCATGGACTTGCAGAGCCTGTA
>CBDUZK010000371.1:0-2007 GCA_965371675.1 uncultured bacterium
ACATATCGTCGCCCCTCATCGATCTTGGGATCACATGGTCGGTCGTCATCTCGCCGTGACGCTGCCCGCAATACTGGCACGTGTGCCGGTCGCGCCGGATGATATTGCGCTTGGTCAAAGGGACATTCCGGCGCCGAACCCTTACGTAGTAGTTCAGCCGGAGCACGCTCGGCAGGTGCATGGCGAAACTCACCGACCGCGCCACCAGGTCGGACATCTCGACCGGTTCCGCCTTCTGGAGCAACACCAGGACAATCGCCCGCCGCGCCTTGCACACCGACAATGGTTCGTAGTTCTGGTTCAGCAGCAGGACACGGCGGTCAAGGCTCAATCGGCATCACCCCTAACGAATGAACAGCTCCTTCTTGATGAGTGCGAGGTTCTGGTCCAGGTAGCTGATCTGGCTCCGGCAGTACGAACCGAACGAGACGCTACCGAGCCCCTGCTGGTACAGGCTCTTCGCCGCCTTGTAGAACGACTGCGCCGCCTCCAGCTTCCCGGTCTTGACGGTCGCCAGCGCCTTGCCGCCGACCTGGGCCGCGCCGCGCCGCCGGGCGATGTCACCCTGGTACACCCAGGCCACGGTCAGGCTTGGGTCGATCTCCAGGGCCTTCTTCAGATGAGTCTGCGCGTTCGAGTAGTTGCCCTGGTCAATCCGCACGTCCGCGATGTACACGTGCGCCATCGCCAGCGTCGCGTCCTGCTCCAGCGCCTGCTCGAGCACGACCACGGCGTCCTTGTACTTGCGCTGCTTCGCGAGGATTACCCCCTGGACCAGCAAAGCGTTGACGTCATCCGGGTCGGCCTCGACAATCTTGCAGAGCTGAACCAGTGCCTCTTCGTAACGTTTCTCCTCGGCCAGGGCCAGGGCCAGCTTCTCGCGCAGCTTGTTGATGTTCGCGTCCTCGGCGAACCGCTCGACCAGCGGCTGCAGCGCCTCAATCGCCTCCCCGAATCGCTTCTGCTTGTACAGGAACTCACCCCAGAGCCGCTGGACGCTCAGGTCACCGGGGAACAGGGTCAGCGCGACCTGGTACACGGAGTCGGCCTTGTCGACCTCCTCCTTCATCACGTATATCTCCGCGATGCCGTTGTACAGGTCGACCAGGGTCGAGTCCCTGACCAGCCCGAGCCGGTAGACCGCAAGCGCGCTGTCGACCTTGGTCTCGTCGATTGCCGACAGTTCGAGGAACAGGTCCCCCAGCGCCTCGTAGCCCTTGGCTCGACCCGGGTCAATGCTCATCGCCCTGCGATAAGCCTCCTCGGCCTGGATCGGGTCACGCCGCTTCCGCCACACATTGCCGATAGCGATGTACGGCTCGAAGTACGAGGAATCCACCTCCAGCGCCTTCTGGAAGTTCTCCATCGCGGCGTCATAGTTCCGCTGGCCATAGTAACTCGCCCCGAAACTGTAATACTGCTCCGCCTCCTGGCGCCGCGCGGCAGCCAGCTCGTCGTTCGACTGCTTCGGACCGGTCGACACGCAGCCCAGCAGTATGCTGACCGCGAAACCGACCGCGACCGTCCTCAATACACGATTCATTCTATCGCTCCTGTTCGGAAAAGTATGGATGCCATATCTCACATGGAGCTGACGGGATTCGAACCCGTGACCTCTTGACTGCCAGTCAAGCGCGCTCCCAACTGCGCCACAGCCCCGAACTGACGGTAAGTGTGACGAATAAACCCTCCGGTGTCAAGGCGACGTTACCGGAACCGTAACGCCCAGACGCACAGCCCGGCAGGCGGGCTGACGTTGAACACCTGAATCCGGGTTGCTTCCAGCAGCGCCCTGGTCTCCTTCTCCAGGTGCAGCGGCTTCATCACAAGGTCCATTTCAGTCTCCTTTCGGGCCGTTTTCTCCGGCCCATTCGCTTGGTTGTTCTACTCAGTAATAACCCGATAATCGCAAATGGGGGAATATTCTCTCGCAAATGGGGCGAAATGCCCCGAAAGTGACGGTAGATTCAGCCCCATGGGGCAGCCCCACCGTCACCCCCCGGGTTA
>CBDUZK010000372.1:0-1994 GCA_965371675.1 uncultured bacterium
GGTGACCTCGGGCAACGTCGATTCGAGGGTCGCCAACTACACGCCGGGCCACCCGCGCCGCCGGCGCGACGACTACGCGCCCGGCGGCCGGGCCGGGCTGCGGCCCAACCGGGCGGTGACTGTTTACTCGAACATGGTCCGCAGGGCCTACAAAGACATCGGGCTGGTGCTCGGCGGAATCGAAGCCAGCCTGCGGCGACTCGCGCACTACGATTACTGGGAGGACGCGGTGCGCGGTTCCCTGCTGCCGGACACGCGCGCGGACATCCTTGTGTACGGCATGGGCGAGCGAGCGGTGATTGAAATCGCGCGGCGGATGGATGAGAAAGAACCGCTGGCCGGCATCCCGGGCACCTGTGTGCTCGCGAAGGAACCGCCCGCGGGCGACGTCGCCATCATGCCGACCCTGGCCGAAGTGCGGCGGGACAAGGCGAGCTTCGCCCGGGCGTTCAAGATCTGGTATGCGGAAGCAGGCAACCCCGAAGGCCGGGTCGTGAGCCAGTGTCACGGGGACCGGTACGTGGTCCAGTACCCGGTCGGAGCGCCGATGAAACCCGGGGCGCTCGACCGCGTGTACGACATGCCCTATGCCCGGAAGACCCACCCGGTGCATGGCGAACCGGTCCCGGCCCTGGAAACGGTCCGGTTCTCAATCACGTCCCACCGTGGCTGCCTCGGCTCCTGTGCGTTCTGCTCCCTGCGGGCACACCAGGGACGGATCATCCAGCGCCGCACCCGCGCGTCAATCCTGCGCGAAGCCGAGCGCATCACCCGTTTGCCGGAATTCAAGGGCCACATCACCGACGTCGGCGGCCCGACCGCAAACATGTACGCCGCCACCTGCAAATACATGGCAAAAGGCACGGTGTGCTCGAAGCGGGAATGCACGTGGCCGGCCCGGTGCCCGGAACTGGAGATCGACGTCGACCGGGAACTCGACGTGCTCGACGCGGTGCGAACACTGCCCGGGGTCAAGATGGTCACCATCGGCACCGGCATCAGGTACGACCTGCTCGAAGACCGGGACGGTGCGCGCTACCTCGCGCGGGTCTGCGAACACCACGTATCCGGCCAGCTCCGGGTCGCGCCCGAACACATATCGGACCGCGTCCTCGCGTTCATGCGCAAGGCCGGGCACAGCTCCTACGTCCGGTTCCGCAAGCAGTTCGGCGCGGTCAACCGCAGGCTCGGCAAGACCCAGTACCTGATACCCTACTACATCTCCGGGCACCCGGGTGCGACGGTCGAAGACGCAATCGAACTCGCCGAATGGCTGGTGCGCGACGAGCGGGTCCGAATCCGCCAGGTCCAGCAATTCACGCCCCTGCCGATGACCGCGGCCGCGGTCGCGTACCATACCGGAATCAACCCGCACACCGGCAAACGCATCCACGTCGCCCGCGACCCGCAGGAACAGCGGCTCCAGCGGTCCCTGCTGCAACTGCACGACGAACGCAACCTGCGCTACGCGCAATGGGCATTGATGCAGTCCGGGCGGCGCGACCTACTGCGCCGGATTTCCGCCCTGCGCCCGTTCCTGCGTCCGCGCGGCCGCCCGACCGGTAGTTCCCGGCCTGTTCCCAAGCGCAAGCCCGGGCCCAACCGGGGCGGCCCTCCGCGCACCCCGAGACCCAGACAGACGGATGCGAAGCGCAAGCCCGGACCCGCACGGCCCGGCTCGGGCCGCAGACCCGGACCCGGCCGACCCGGCACCACGCGTACGTCACGACCCAGCCGGCCCGGCTCGACGCGCAGACCAGGGCCCGGCCGTCGCGGTCGATAGACCCAACAAACACCGCCACAAACAGAACATCGAGCGGCACATTCGGCTCGACATCTGACCTGGCATCTAAGCCGGGTTGTTGGCTGGCAAGTAAGGGTGCAACTAGCTGAACAACCAGGCTGACAATTAGGCGAACAACTAGGCTGACAACTAGCTGAACAACCAGGCTGACAACTAGCTGAACAACCAGGCTGACAATTAGCTGAACAAC
>CBDUZK010000373.1:0-1993 GCA_965371675.1 uncultured bacterium
CGCCCTACACCGACGCCTACACCGCGTACGGCCTCGGCCCGGCCGACGGCATCCGCTACCACATGGGCAAGAAGGGCTGGGCGTACTTCGACATGGGCGAACACGGGCTGATAGCCAACGGCGAGGGCGACGATTTCCGAATCGTCGAAGGCGACGCGGATGTCGAAGCCTGCTCGGTCTTCGTCGGCAACGTCTGCGACCCGGTGCCCTCCGGGTTCCAGTACCTCGGGATAGCCAACGGCACCACCAGTTTCGACCTGGACGACGTCGACCTCGACTCGGCCCGCTACGTCAGGCTCGCCGACGACAACGACGGCTCCGCCGGCCCGACCGCGGGCTTCGACCTCGACGCAATCGAAACCACCCACGACGTCGGGATTGAAGACAAGCCGCTCGCGCGGTTCCCCCGCGACCCGCTGCGAATCCAGGCTCCGGGCCTGTTCAACGGCCGGCTCGCCTTCGCGCTCATCTCACCGGCCGCGGGCCGCGTCACGGCCGACGTGGTCGCTGCCGACGGACGGGTCGTGCGTAGCTTCGCGTCCGAACTCGACCGCCCCGGACGACAGGACTTCACCTGGAACGCGACCAACGCGGCCGCCGGGGTCTACTTCATCCACGCGCGAACCGGCTCGCTGCACCGCAGCGCCAAGGTCCTGCTCGCCGAATAGGGCTTACTGAACCGACAGGCAACCGGTCTCCACCGCTGCGCGCTTGACTTCGATTGAGCCGCCCCTAGACTCCGGGCGCTGGTGAGACTACCTGACCTGAAGCAGCTCCCCGCCGGTGTGCGCATCCTCTTCTTTGTCGCGGCCCTGTACGTATTCCTGCTGTCAATCACCCTGCTCGGCGACGGGTTCAAAGGCCTCGGCGGCGGGTTCGCCGCCACCCTGCTGTCAATCACCGCCGCGCCGATTGCCGGCCTGTTCGTCGGCATCCTCGCGACCTCGCTGGTTCAGAGTTCGTCCTCGACCACATCGGTGGTCGTCGGCCTGGTCGCCGCGGGCACGCTCGACATCGAACACGCCATCCCGCTGATAATGGGCGCCAACATCGGGACGACAATCACCAACACCCTGGTATCATTCGCCCACGCCACCCGGCGCCAAGAGTTCGAGCGGGCGTTCCCGGCCGCGGTCGTCCATGACATCTTCAACATCCTGTCGGTCAGCGTCCTGCTGCCGATTGAAATCATGTTCCACCCGCTGGCCCGGGTCTCCGGCGTACTGGCCCGGGCATTCACCGGCATCGGCGGGTTCACCTTCGTCAGCCCGCTCAAGTACATCACCAAGCCGGTCGCGCACGCAATCAACGACCTGGTCGGCAGCCACCCGCTCGTAGTCCTGATCCTGTCCCTGGTCCTGCTGTTCGGCGCACTGAAGCTGATTGTGGACATGATGCGGTCGCTCATCAGCCGCCGGGTCGAACTGGTGGTCGACAAGTACCTGTTCGGCAGCGCGGTCAAGGCATTCCTGGTCGGGCTGTTCTTCACCGCCATCGTCCAGTCCAGCTCCGCGACCCTGTCGATTGCGGTGCCCCTGGCCGGGGCCGGCCTGCTGACCCTGCGCCAGATATTCCCCTATTCAATCGGGGCCAACATCGGCACGACCGTGACCGCAATCCTGGCCGCCCTCGTGACCGGCTCGGTCGGCGCAATCCAGATTGCCTTCGCTCACCTCTGCTTCAATATCCTCGGCACCGCCATCTGGTACCCGCTGAGAGTGGTCCCACTTACGGTCGCCGAATGGTGGGGCCGGTTCTGCGCCCGGCGCCGGGTCTGGGCCCTGGTCTACACGGTCGTTGTGTTCTTTGCAATCCCGTTGCTTATCGTTATCCTTACCAGGAGACACTGATGCTTCTTGCTGACTTTTTCCGTGCTTGGAAGAAAACCAACCTCCTGAGCGAGGCGACCGATATCTGCACCGAGATGCTGAAGCTCGGTCTGCAGATGTTCCACTACTCGGTCCAGGTCCTGCTGGACAACGAACGCGAGGCC
>CBDUZK010000374.1:0-1986 GCA_965371675.1 uncultured bacterium
GAACAGGGCAAGCCCTTTGTGATAGGTCGGTGGTGAATCGATAGGTCCGCCGGTAGTGTAGGACCAGAGCCGGCGTCCAGTCTGCGCGTCCAGGACATACAGCGTGTGGGTGTCAATGGAGGCGACGAAAATCTTGCCCGCGGCAATCGTTGGCGCGCTGAGGCGGCCCGGCAATCTAATCTGCCAGGCCTGCTTCAGGCCGGTGGAAACGCTGACCGAGATGGCCCCGCTGCGGCTTGCATCATGCCGATATGTGGGCCAGTCAGCCGGACCCGCAGGCGGGCCGTCGGCCTTTCCGTAAGCCGGACCTCGCTTAAGACGTGCCTCAGTCGTGAGGTCGGCTTTGGCTGGTCGCGGGACCGGTCCCGGGGCCAGAGCGTTGAAGCCCGTCACTTTGGCTTCCAACTGGCAACCGCAAGAACTCATAGGCGCGTAAGTCATTCCGTTGCACGGCATCACGCCGTAAATGCAACCGCCGCGAACCCAATGGTGCGGCTTCCAGTGTTCGGTCGTCAAATCGATGTACTCGGTACCGTTGCGCGCAGTAATCAGATATTTGCCTGCCGCCTTGGATGGGTAGCACCGGTGGTGGAACCAGTGTACTTTTACGTCGGCACCAAACTCCTTGACCAGCTTTCCGCTGAATGGGTCATAGCCGGCGAATGCGCCGTCGTGACCGCTGCCGGCGATAGAACCGGTCCAGATCAGGCCTTCAACCACGAACAGGTCTTTTAAGGACATATGACCACTGGGTCGATGATTCTGTTCCCAGAGTTTCTTTCCATCCTTCGTTGACCAACCCGACATCTTACCGGTATTGCCCGCCAACAGTACAACATCTTTGTAAATCAAAACGCGAGGTCCGGTATTGGTATGAACGGGTATTGCGGTCGGCGCCGGTTTGCTTTCCCAGAGTACATCTCCTTTCCGGCGGTCCATACAAACTAATTTCTGCCCATCGTGGAAGACCAGACGTTTGGCATCCGCCGCTAATGAACAGGGAGCAACCGGAGCGTCGGCCTGCCACAACAGACTACCCGATTTGGCATTATAAGCGAATATTTTGCGCGGCGTTCCTTTCCAGCCCCAGCCCGGGTTCGCCCTGCTCGTATTCGCCCAGACATAAGTATCTTTTCGGCGCCAATCCGGCAGCAGGGACCGTGAGGTATCGGCAACGAAAAAGGCAACGCCCTCGGAAACCACAATCTCCCTCGTGTGTTCACTGCCTTTGTACGTCAGCACCGTCTTGCCGCTTGCGGCGTCAAGTGAGGTGACCGGCGCTTCGATGCCGAGAGTGACATAGACGCGGTCGCCCACGGCCACGAGACGGCGCAGCAAATGAGCCGGTCCGCTCTTGAGCGGGTACTGATGACTGTTCCACTTATCGATATCGCGTTTCCATAGAATGACTCCGTTGAACGCATCACGTGCGACCAGTCGCCATCGGGGCGGCAACTGAATTGAAGCAGTGGGCCCTTCGTCAAGGATATAGAAGAGGCGTCCTCGGGCCGAGACCAGGGAGGTCAGGCTGGCCATGTGGTCATGGTGCCGGGCCCAAATTGGGCCGCCTACCCACTGCAGCCGTTCGGGTGGACCGACAATCGAATCATTGGCCACGGGATTGCCGTCCGCGTCGTGAAAGTAGTGTGTCCACTCATCCATTTCTTTCGGCCAGGGCTTGACTACCTTCTTCCATTGCCCATTGCGCCTCAGAAGAGCGACGCCTCTGGGGGCCAGCACCCGAAGCAGTTCCTCTTCGGAGAGACGTGCCGGTTCTTCAGCCACAATCAGATTGACAAGATTGTCAGCGTAAGGCAGGTGCCGGCCGTCCCACTCATCGATGCTCACAGGACCGTAAATCCCCTGCCTGGTAAGATTGGCTCGGGCGGCAGCGACTTCGGACGCATCCGTGTCAAGACCGTGCACCAAGTATTGATTGCCGGAGCGCAACTTGGCCGTCAACGTTCCGTCTGAGCACCCCAGATG
>CBDUZK010000375.1:0-1973 GCA_965371675.1 uncultured bacterium
TCTGCGGCACCAGTCCCTCTTCCTGCTCCAGCAGGGCAAGCAGGATATGCTCGGCATCAAGCTCGGTGTGCTCAAACCCGGTCGCAGCAGCCTGGGCCTGGACAATCGCCTGCTGCGCCTTCTCGGTAAAACGTTCAATGTTCATAGTCGATATATTAGACAAGAAACCGGGTTGCCGGATTCGCGCCCGAACGCCGGTCCCATCCGCAAACCCTGATTGCAGCAAGTGTTACCTCCATGTCCGGCCCGGTCATCCATCCGCAAGCCTTGCCCGATTCCGTCGGTCCGCCCGGAAACATATCAAGCCGGCCAACTCCCGGAAACCACTTGCCCCAAACCTGACCCCGCCGTCTCTGCCCGACACCGAAACGGCCACCTGCCTGCATCCCGACGCGGACCGGACAGCCGATTTGACAAGTCTGCAACCCAGTCCTATACTCGCTTGCATCCAAGGAGAAGCAATGAAGAGAACCGTACTCGCGCTTACGTTCCTAGCCGCATCCCTCGCGTCCGGGCAGTGGCCGAGGACCATCGACCTCGACACGCTGGACTGGCTGACCAGTCCCACCTGCTTGGCGTACAACCCAATCACCAACGCGGTCTACGTCGCGGGAGGCGGGCTCTCATCTCGAGAGGACCACTTCGTCACAGCCATCGACGCCGCGACGTTGCGTCGGGTGGCTCGCATCCCGGTGGCACCGCGCGCCGCCGGGGCGATCACGATCAGCCCGAGTCTCAACAAAGTCTACGTGGCGCACACGGAGTTCGGCAGCGCGGTCTCAGTTATCGACGCGCAGGCGAACGAAGTCCTTGCTCTCCTTGAGGTCGCAACCACCCCGCGAGCACTGTGCGTCAATCCGGTGAACAACAAGGTCTACTGTGCATGCGAGGCCGCAGACAGCAACCTCTACGTCATCGACGGCGCCGGAGACAGCGTACGTGCGGTGTTGAGCGAAAGACACTCCCCCATTGCACTTTGCCCCACCCCAGATGGGTCCAAGGTCTACGTCGTCAACTACGGCTGGCCCAGCGCGTACGATTCAACAGTGACTGTCATCGATGGATTCGGGGACACAGCCGTGGCAACGGTCGTGGTCGGCGACACCCCCACGGACGTCTGCTTCAACCCGGTGGAGGCAAAGGTGTACGTGGCCGTCGGCGGAAACAAGACGGTCGTTGCGCTTGACACCGCCAGCAACGAAATCCTCGCGACGATACCGACAGGCGTGCGGCCCCACCGCCTGTCTTGGAGCCACCACACCAACAAGCTGTACTGCTGGTGCATGCCAGTCGCTGGCGGAGACACCTCGCAGTTGGTGATTATTGACTGCACTGCGGATACCGTTCTCAAGGTACTCGGTATCGGGCACGGTGGAGGCGGCGCACTTTTGTGCGACCCAAACCGAAACGTCGTCTACTGCGCAATCGAGCGGTGGGACTCACTGTATGTGGTGTGCGGGAGCGGCGATTCGATTCTGACCGGTCTCAGGCTCGGGGACGGACCGTTGAACCTCTGCTTCGGTCCTGAACCTGACCGCGTCTTCGTCGTCAACATCAGAACTCAGGACGTGTCCGTGGTGGACGCAGAGGACCCAAGGGTAGAAGAGAGAGTATACGTGGGTCCGAAGCATCCCCGCGCCCTGACCGGTCCGCCTGATGCACCGCGCGTCTTCTGCTCGCATTGGCAGAATGAAGTCTCGACCATCGACGCCGTAAGCGGAGAGGTGATAGCCCAGACGCGGGTCGGCAACTACCCAACGGCCCTGCTGTATGTCGAGGAAGCGGACAAGCTCTACTGCGCCAACACTGGTCTGTATGCGTATGAGGACTCAACCGTGTCCGTCTTGAACGCTACCACCGGCCAGGTTATCGCCACGGTTGCTGTCGGCAGAGAACCAATTGCCATGTGCTACAGCGATAGTGAAAGCAAGGTGTACGTTGCGTGCCGTGCTGATGCAAGATTGTCGGTGATT
>CBDUZK010000376.1:0-1965 GCA_965371675.1 uncultured bacterium
GGAGGGGTTCGGGTCGGTGCGGCGCCGCGCGGTCGGGGGGCTGGTTGGAGCGGACGTCGGGCCGGTGGGTCTGACTGTGGGCTATGCCCGCCCACGCGGGCAGTTTGCCCGGGTCGTCCTGCCGGGTATCACCGGGGTGCAGGGACCGTACGTGCTGGCCCCGGACGGACGCGCGGCGACGATCGTGCCCGGGACCGAGGAGGTGTACCTTGACGGCTCGCGCATGACCCGGGGCTGGGATGCCGATTACACGGTTGACTACTCCACGGGTGAGGTCGTGTTCACGACCCGCAACCTGGTCAGCCGGGAATCCGGGATCGAGGCGTCGTTCCAGTACGTAACCGAAGCGTACGAGCGGGCCGGGATGCTCGCCGGGGTTGAGTTTACGGCCGGGTCGTTCGGGCTCGGCGTGGGCCTGTTCCGGGAGGGTGACGACCCGACCCGCGACTATGCCTATGACCTGACCGAGGAGGACCGTGAGTACCTGGCCGGTATCGGCGGCGACACCGCCCGGGCGTGGCTGGACGGTGCCGATTACGTCGGTGCGGGCGCGGGTTCGTACGTCCGGGACAGCGGGTTCTACCGCTATGCGGGCGAGAACGAAGGCGACTACCGCGTGCAGTTCACGCTGCTCGGCGACTCGCTGGGCGATTACGTCTACGACGACACACTGTTCGGCCATCAGTACGTCGGCGCGGGCGCGGGCGATTACGTGGCCCGGGTGCGGATGCAACTGCCGGAACGAGAAGAACTGGTGCAGGCCCACGCCGGCTATCGGCGGGGCGGGCTTGCGGTCGGGGCATCCGGGCTGTTCCGCCGCCGGATGCGGAACCTGTTTACCCCGGACGGCGCGGGGACGGTTGACGGCGCCGGCGGCCTGAACGCGGCCTGGCGCGGCGAGCGTATGGGCGTGACCTATGCCGGTCGGATGCTGAGCGCCGGGTTCCGGTACCCGGGAGGCGATTCGCTGGTCGGGTTCGAGCACAGGTGGGGCGGCGTCACGAGCGATGAAGCGCGACACGTGAACGAGGTCGAAGTCGAACTGCGGCCGCTCAGCCGCCTGCGTCTGATCGGGACGGCCGGCCTGCTCGGGACGACCGCGGACAGCAACGTCTACCGCTACTCGGGCGAACTGGACGCCGGGTGGTTTGGCTTCACGGCCGGCCGGTTCGGTCCCGAAACGCGAATCGAGGCGAACGTTGCCCCGGCGGTCGGGTGGTTCCGTCCGTCGGCGGACTGGCGCTTCCGGGACGACCGGTCCGGCGGGGGGCAGTCGTGGACCGCGCGGCTGGGCGTGGTGCCGCGCGACGGCCTGGAGGCAGGGATCGGCTACACATATGATATTGCGGACACGACCGATTCCATCGGTATCAGCATGCGCGGCGAGCAGGGCGGGCTCGCCCGGGCGGACCTGGCCTGGCGGGCAGGCGAGGTGCTCCGTCTTGAAGGTCGAGTCGCGCACCAGGACCGGCACTACAGCACCGTAGCCGGTGCGGACTGGCAGATGTGGCTGGGCAATGTCCTCGCGGTCGTGACCCCGCGCGCCGGCGTGCGCCTGCAGTTTGATGCAAGCCAGGTCCGGCGCCTGCTTCAATTGCGGGACGAGTTGTTCCGTTACGTCGGCCCGGACCAAGGCGACTACGCTCGCGATTCCCTGACCGGCCGCTACTACTACGACCCGGATGGCGAGTACGAACGGATTGTCGTCGCGAGCGGGACGTTTGTACCGGCGCAGGAACAGATCCTGACCTCTGCCGTCGACTGGTCGGCCTGGCGCCCCGTGGCGGTCAGTGGTTCGTTCAGCCGCAGCCTGGTGTCGGACACGGTGGTGCTGCAGGAATCGCGCGCCCACAACGCGAGACTGACCGTGCGCGGTATGGAACCGTGGCTTATCGGCCACCTGGGTACGGACGGGTCGGTCAGCTTCGACCGCACGCTGAGCGCCACCGGGCGGGCGGCCGAACG
>CBDUZK010000377.1:0-1960 GCA_965371675.1 uncultured bacterium
GCCAGGATGAAAGTCAGAACCTCAAGCATCGCGCCACTATACTTGAGAGCGTCTGAGGGTCAAGCGGCACGGGAGGGAACCGGTCTGGGAATCTCAACCCAGGAGCGCCAGGCAACGGATGGGGTATGACCCAATTCCGTCCTCGGCCTGCCCGTGCGGACCCGGCATCCGGGAGTTTGACCCATTGCCGTTCGGGAGTATAGTGAAGTGAAGAGACGATGACTATGCTTGACTCACGCGCCCGCAGCTTCGCAGTCCTGACCGTACTGCTTTTGTTCGGCACAATCGCGGCGGCCCAGCCCGATACGGCCTGGGCGCGGCGAGTGTACGATACCGGCAACGGCGATGATGAGAACCGAGTGGCAATTCCTGGCGCAGAGCTTGACAAACCGGAGCCAGCGACTACGCTAGATTACACTCTACGGTAACGAGACAGCACTATGAATCGACTCCTCTGCTTCAGGTTGACAATCGTGGTGGTGTGTTTGACTGCGGTGGGATATGGACAGGAGGTCATCGATTCGATTGATGTCGGGGGAAGATGGGTCGGGAGCCTGGTGTACAACTCCAGGGCCGATGTCGTATACGGTGGAAGCCAATCCGGGGACCTGTTCTTCGCTATCTCCTGTGACAGCAACAAGGTCATCTCGCAGTTTGGATTGAGTTGGCCTCGCTACCTGGCCTACGATTCGATCGACAATAAGGCGTATTGCACATTCATGGATGGCGGCGAGGATTCGGTACTGGTTGTGGATGGCACGACGCATCGGCGTATCAAAGCCTTGCCGTTGGATTGGGCCAACTATGTGGTCTGGGATGGGATGCGGAACAAGTTGTACGTATCGTGCGGAGAACGCAATGTGGTGGCGGTGTTTGACTGCACGCAGGATTCGCTGGTTGCCGAGATACCGGTGACCGGCTACCCGCTGAAGATGTACCTCAACGGCCGGCACCGGAAGCTGTATGTGTTGAACTCAGACGGGGAGAGCGTGTCGATTGTCGACTTGGTCGCCAACCAGGTCATCAGGACCATTCCCCTCGGGCACCACTCTCGGTCCGGCTACTACTCCGCGGCCGCGGGCAAGTTCTACGTTGATAGCTACGAAGATGTAACGGTTATCGATGGTGTCGGCGATACGGTCGTGCACGTCATTGAATTGCCGGCGCAGAACTACGCCATGGCAATCTCAGACAACCCGGCCCGGGGCCTGGTGCTGGTTGGTGTATATGGCTACCCGGCCGCCCGGCAGTTGTACGCGGTGGATGGCGAAACGGACTCGGTGGTGTCGATGGTGTCCGTCGGGAGAGGACCGAGGAGTCTCGTTTGCAGCCAAGTGACCGACCGGGTGTATTGTGCCAATGGGTATTCGGACGATGTCACCGTGCTCACCGGGGACGGTTCGAGCGTGGTCCGGACCCTGCGTGTCGGTGATGCGCCCGCCGTGATGGTGCGGTCCCCGGCTCAAGGGCGGATCTACATCGGCCACTACAACTGCCCGTTGGTGTACGTCATCAGGGACGTGGTCGGGATTGCAGAAGAGCCGGAGCGGGCAAGACCGGCTTGTCCTGCCGCCACGCTGACACGGGGCAGGTTGAGGGTAGCCGAGCGGGGCCGGTTGTACGACTCCGGCGGCCGGCAGGTCTGTCTGCTTGAGAGGGGTGGTAATGACGTGCGGCACCTTGCGCCCGGGGTGTACACGGCCCACACGGTTACGGGCGCGTTGAGCCGCGTGGTGAAGGTCCGTTAGAGGATGACAGGACTACGCAGCCGCAGCTTCGCAGTCCTGACCGTACTGCTTTTTGTTCGGCACAGTCGCGACGGCCCAGACCGATACTGTGTGGGTGCGCCGGCTGTCCGGGACCGGTAACGGCGATGATGAGAACCGAGTGGCAATCCCTGGCCCGGAGCTTGACAAACCGGAGCCAGCGACTACGCTAGATTACACTCTACGGTAACGAG
>CBDUZK010000378.1:0-1946 GCA_965371675.1 uncultured bacterium
GTGTTCATCGTGTGCGCCGGGAACTGGGGCCAGCTCGACCTGCGCGATGTCACCAACGCGCCCAACAAGCTGACCTTCGCGGCCCGGGCCGGGGACAGCGTGGTTCTCTCCGGGACCGGTGGTATCTACCCGGTGTACATGCGGGCGAACAAGCTCGTCCGGATTGACGGGTTCTACATCTTCAACCCGAGCAGCTATGCCGTGTACATGCTTTACAGCGGCACGAACGGGAACGACTCCTGCGAAATCGTCAACAACATCATCAACGCGTCCTACGGCATCTGGCTGTACTACTACTCCGACTACAACACCATCGCCGGCAACTACATCAACGTGACCGGTTCCCAGGGCCTGCGCCTCTACGGCAGCAGTGCCAACCGGAACACCGGGAACAAGATCTACAACAACATGATCTTGATGCCCACCTACACGTCCGGCTATCCCTTCTACATGTACTACTGCAACAACACCGAAGTCTCCTATAACAGCGTCTGGAAGGGCTCCAACTACACCGGCACGAGCTACGCACCGCTCTACGCATACTACGGCAGCGGCAACAAGCTGCGCAACAACATCTTCGCGCGCTACGCCGCCACCTACACCATCTACGCCTACCAGCAGACCAGCTTCGACGCCGACTACAACTGCCTCTACAACACCGGCGGCAGCATCGCCTACTTCAGTGCCGCCCAGAGCTGGGCCCAGTGGCAGGCCGCGGGGCGCGATACCAACGGTATCAACCGTAACCCGCGCTTCGTCAGTGCGTCCGACCTGCACCTGCAGGACACGTCCGCCTGTATCGGGGCGGGCACACCGGTCGCCGGCATCACCGTCGACTTCGACGGCGAGGCCCGGAGCGCCGGGTCGCCCTGCATCGGGGCGGACGAGATCGCGAGCGACATCTCGGTCACCCACGTCCTCGCCCCGACCGGGCTGCTGGTCGCCGGCACGCCGGTCACCCCGCGGGTGCGGACCGCCCACATCGATGGTGCGACCGTCGGGAACTACAGCCTGACCTACCAGATCCACAAGGGCGCCGCGCTCGTCTACACCGGCACCGCGACCGGGCTCACCCTGGCCGCAGGCGAAGTGGACACGGCCGACCTGTCGCCGGCCTTCAACCCGACGCTGCCGGGGACCGACTACACGACGACCTGCTGGCACAGCAACGCGCCGGACGCGGGCCCGACCAACGACACCGCGTACGGCACGTTCGAGGTCGGTAATATCGACGTCGAGACGTACGCCATCACGGTGCCTTCGGGCAACCTCGCGGGCGGCACGGTCATCAACCCGCAGATCCAGCTCATCAACCGCGGTGCGTTTGCCGCCACCGCCATCGTCACGTTCCTGATTGACGACGGCACCGACGGCGAAGGCAGTGCGGCCGAAGTCGGCCTGTCCGAGGTCACCCCCACCGGCGCCGGAGTCGGCCTGTCCGAGGCTTCGCCCACCGAGGCTGGAGTCGGCAGGGCGGCCGCACCGGCGGCGACCGGGTCCGGAGCAGCGCAGGTTGAGGTCGATGCCACCGTGTACAGCGCGACCCAGGGTACCGGCACGATCAACGCGGGTGACACCGCCACAGTGACCTTCGCGGTCCCGTGGACGGCAAGCCCGGCGGGCAGTTACACCGCGACCGCGTACTGCATCGTGACGAACGACACCGACCCGAGCAACGATACGACCGACATCGGGTTCGACGTCATAATCCCGAACGCCGACGTGGGCGTCGCGGCGATCATCAAGCCGGTCTCCTTCGTCGACACCAACACGGTCGTCACCCCGACCGCAACCTGGCGGAACTACAACACCGGCGACGCGGCCGACTTCTGGGCGTTCTTCATGCTCGAAAGCCCGACCCTGGGCTGGTTCTACTCCGAATCCGTGCAGATAGTGGGGCTCGGAGCGGGCATGGACACGACCCTGTCCTTCGCGACCCACAATGT
>CBDUZK010000379.1:0-1943 GCA_965371675.1 uncultured bacterium
CGCCGTCCAGTCCTTAGCGGACTACTGTCAGCTTCTGTGTCTGAGAAGCGAAATCGGTAGTCAGCGTGTAGAAGTAGATACCGGCAGCGACACGGTCGCCGTTGTCGGCGCGGCCGTCCCACGTCGCGGTATGCCGTCCGGCTTCGCACCGGGCGTCCACGAGCGTACGGATCGGTCGTCCCGCGGCATCGTACACCACCAGTGAGACGTCGGTCGCCCGCGGCAATGCGTAGGCGATCTGCGTCCGGTTACCGAACGGGTTCGGCCGGGCGGCCATCTCGATCCGGTTCGGCACCGTGCCCTGCCCCGGCTCGGCGATACCGATCTCCAAGGTAGACACCCACTGCACAATCACCGGGTTGTTGGTCGCGATATTCTCGCTCTGAACGAAGAAGCCGGCGATCTCGTCGATGATGTAGCGGACCGCGAGTTTCTCCTCGTAGGCGCCCATGTCCGGCATGATGTCGACGATGGTCGGGAACCGTCGCGTACCGGCGCCACCCTCGGTCAACTTGACCGGGTCGCCCCAGGTCACACCGTTATCGCCGGAGGCG
This sequence comes from uncultured bacterium, assembly GCA_965371675.1. GTDB lineage: Bacteria > Hydrothermota > Tepidihabitantia > Tepidihabitantales > Tepidihabitantaceae > DSBX01. The sequence continues at coordinate 555 of CBDUZK010000379.1, forward strand.
GCCGCGAAGATGTCGGCTCGCAGGACCTCGGGCGGACCGGTCTCGACGTTCGACGAATCGAACTGCTCCCAGGTCACGTAGAACTTGCCTTCGCTGTCCTCACCCATGCTCATCCGGCAGGCATACAGCGCATTGCTCCCGACTACGGCCTGGAGGTTGGCCAGATCGCAGGTCGCGGTATAGATGTGGGACCAGTTCGGGGTGTTATCCGGGCTCCAGTGCCAGAGCTGGGCCGGGATGAAGCGCCCCTGCCCGTCCAAGTACGGCGACACGTCGGTCACGATGTGCAGGTCGTCGTTTTGGTCATAGTACGGGAACAGCGACGTGACATAATAGGAAGTCGCGGTGTCGCCGCCGAACGCGGACGGCCACGGCAGCTCCTCGGCTGCGGCCCAGGTCGCCCCGGCGTCGGTCGAGATGCGGTAGAAACCCGGGGCGGGCTCAGTCGCACCGTCAAGGCTGAGCACCCAGGTCGCACACACCTTGTCGCTGACCTTGGACGCGGCGATGTTCTGGTTCGGGAAGTCCGGGTCCGGCTGCGGGGCAGCCAGGCCGACCGGGTCGGCCCACGTGCACCACGGATCGACCTTGCTGTAGAAGATCATGTTCCGGCTCGCATCGTCGTTACAGACGGTGTGAATCGCACCACTCTGGCCGACCGAGATGTACGGCCACAGGTAGCCAACCATCGTCGGGTCACCGGAGCAATACTCGAACAGGCCGGCACCGGGCGCCATGTCGCGAGCGATATCCGGACGGAGCGGGGTGCCGAGGTGAGCGGAGAACACCGCCACGCCGGTCGCCGGGTCGGCATCCACGTTGCCGTACCCGCAGCGCTCGGTGTACACGTTCACGCCCGACTGCATGTGGTCGCCCGGTTCGACCCAGTTCCACGCGCCCTCTGCGTAGTCGAAGTAGTTGTACCGCAGGTTCCGGTCCGGGAACTCGGTCTGGTCCGAAGCCGAGTACATCCAGCCGACGTGCAGACCGTTGTCCGCGGAGTGCGAGAGGCACCGCCGCGACGGTCCGTTCACCTGCCAGTCATAGGTCGTACCGCCGACGGTGTCAACTGTGCCGATCAGGACGTAGGGCTCGCCCTGCGGCTCCTGGCCGTCCACACGGACCACCGGCTGGCTCTGGGGCCGGCCTTCGTCCGTATCGATGATGGTCATCGGCGTCAGGTTGGGAACTGCCAGTGCCAGGACGGGCACGAACAGCGCCACCAAGATGACGTTTCTCATCAGTCCTCCTTTATCTGCCTTTCGGTCTTGCCCGGGGACACCCCGCGGGCGTCGTCCCGGTACTGCGGGTTGCCTTGGGGGGTGGGGGGGCCCAACGCCCCCAAAGCAGGATGCGGACCACGGGGCCGCTCGGGGGGGGCGGGGTGGC
>CBDUZK010000380.1:0-1927 GCA_965371675.1 uncultured bacterium
CGCCATGACCACGATGTCGGTCCGGCGGTCGGTCGCGACGTCGATCAGCGCGTCCAGTCCCCAGCCGACGTCGCAGGCGGAGCCGAGCGCCCGGCGGGTCCGTTCGCAGGCGGCGAAGTCGGTCAGTACCGCGCGCCGGGCCCCGGTCTTGCGGGCCTGGGCGACCAGCGAGCGGGTGGAAGTGTGGGCGGCGAGCGCATAGACTTCGAGCCGGTCCGGATGGCGCGCGATGACGTCGAGCGTGGCGCGACCGATTGAGCCGGTCGAGCCGAGGACGGCGACGCGGCGTTTTCTCACAGCAGGTCCCGGACCAGGTCGAGGTCTGCCCGGGTCGTGACCTTGATGTTGGTTCGCGGGCCGATCATGATGCGGGGCCGCTTGCCGAGGAGTTCCACCAGGGCGCAGTCGTCCGTGGCCTGGGCCCCGGAAGAGCCGGCATGTTCGTGGGCCCGGCGCAGCAGGGAGAGCGGGAAGAACTGCGGGGTCTGGACCGCGTACAATCCGGTGCGGTCGACGGTCGCGACGACTGTCCCGCGTGCCACCCGTTTGACCGTGTCCGCAATCGGGTAGCCACAGGTGACCGCATGGCGCGTGGCCAGTCGCAGGCCGGCGGAGAGCAGGTCCGGGTCGATCAACGGGCGCGCGGCGTCGTGGACCGCGACCGTGCCGCGAGCCGGGAGCGCGGCAAGACCGGCGCGCACCGAATCGCGACGGTGACGACCGCCGACCACTACATGGGTGAGCTTGCGGAACCGGTGGCGGACGGCGAGGCGACGGGCTTCCGGGATTCGTTCACTGGTTGTGACGACGACACAGGCCGTGATGTCTGGGCAGCGCTCAAAGGCGCGCAGCGAGTACCAGAGCAGGGGCCGGCCTTTCACCATGGCGAACTGCTTCATTCCGCCGAACCGTGTGCCGCGGCCGGCGGCGACGATGATGCCGTACCCGGCAATCGGTTTCAGGTGAAGTTGCCGCGAAGGACTCAAAGCGAGTCCTGGGTCACCCGGGGCGGCGGGAAGTAGTCAATCTTCACCGCTTCACGGACCAGTGCCATGGTCCGGGCGCCTTCGAGCCGGGCTCGGGCCGACCCGGTCTTCAGGATGTCCCATACGTCGTCCGGGCGTTGCTCGTACCCGGCGCGTTTCTCACGAATCGGGTCCAGGAACCGGTTCATTGTCTCAATCAGCAGCTTCTTGCACGCGACGCAGCCGATGCTGCCCGCGCGACACTGCTCCTCGATTCCGGGCACCGCATCCGGGTTGAACGCCCGGTGATAGGCGAACACCGTGCACACTTCCGGGTGGCCTTTGTCGGTCGGGTGGATCCGGGCCGGGTCGGTCACCGCCTGCAATATCTTTTTCCCGACCGTCTCGGCCGGGTCGGACAGGTAGACCGCGTTGCCGAGGCTCTTCGACATCTTGGTGCTGCCGTCCAGGCCGACGAGCCGGGAAACCGTGCTCACCTTTGCCGCGGGCTCGACCAGCACCGGCGCATACATGGCGTTGAACTTGCGCACAATCTTCCGGGTCATCTCGATGTGCGGCAACTGGTCCTCGCCGACCGGCACGAGATGGGCCCGACAGAAGGTGATGTCCGCGGCCTGGCTGACCGGGTAGCCGAGGAACCCGTACGGCATCTTCTTCTCGAAGTGGTGCTGGGCCGCCTCGGTCTTGATGGGTGGGTTATGGAAGAGCTGGTTCACAGTGACAAGGTTGGCGTAGAGGATGGTGAGCTCGGCGATTTCCGGGACCATGGTCTGGATGAACAGGGTCGATTTCGCCGGGTCCACGCCGCAGGCGAGGTTGTCAATCGCCACGTTCAGGATGTCCTCGCGCAGCCGTTCGGGTTGGTCGAAGTTCGTGGTCAGGGCCTGCGCGTCGGCGATGATGATGAACGTGTCATACTCATCCTGCAACTGCGCACGATT
>CBDUZK010000381.1:0-1924 GCA_965371675.1 uncultured bacterium
GCGTCAGGCTTCGACCTGACTCCAGAGAGGGGTTTTTCAACAGCCCCAGTGTCCCGGGTTTCCCAAAACCGGGACCCCGAGTGCGTCATCTGCCGCGACACGGCACCGAGTCGCACGCTACAGGTGCGCATGCATGTCGCGGCGGAGAAGCCCCACGGGAGCAAGAACTTGGCTGATGCCGAATCTACAACAACGCATTCTGCGTGTGCGACAGCACATTACGGCAGTTGACGGTCAACGATCCCTGACACGTGGCTCCCCGGTTTGCACACCCGATCCGCGCCGTCCACTGCGACCCAAGTCCGCCTCCGGGCTAAGGAAACGCAGTCGGGTCGGTTGAACCCGCGCCGGGTCCACCCGACATCTCGCGGGTCCAGTCGCACTCGAATACCACCATGACTGACGGCCTCGGATCCACTTCGACGCGCGTAACCAGGATTCCCGCCAGTGTCTTGACCCGCGGTCGGAAGTTGAACTGGCTCGCGTAGTTGTCTTTCACCTCGGCATACGCGCAGGGCCGGGCGAACGGCGCATTGCGCAGGGCCGGATACAGGTCGGGAAACACAACGATGTAGTCCGGCTTCCTGTCCATGAAGTACTCGAGATGTCCCTGACCCCAGATGCGCTGCTTCCGAAGGTAGGACAGCACGTCCGGTGACACCAGTCCAACCAGGTCGAGGATGCGCCGGCCCGAGAGGTAACCGATAGAACCGATGTCGTTGCAGGCAAGGACCGCATCTGATGGTGTCTCCTCAGCCAGCCACTCACCCAGGGCAACCTGCATGCGGTTGACCGAGGAGTCTGCGCGGGCGGTGTAGCCAGCGGACGCAATGCCGGTGACAACCGCGTTGCAGGTCACCAGGGCCACGAGCACAACGACGATTCCCGCACGCACCGCACGGTTCCGCAGACGGCCCATGACCAGCGCGACGCCGCATGCGGCCACCACCACCGCCAGTGCGGTCACGTTCCCGATGTAGCGCCCGCTCTGAAACGCCGGCCCCATCAAAGGAACCGTCAACCCCATCAAAGGAACGTAGCCCAACGCCACCAGCGGGACGAGGAATCCCGTGTCCCGCCGGAGCCGGACGGCCTGACCAATCAAGGTCGCCAGCCCGACCGGCACCAGGACCGCGATAATGGGATTCGCCCGCCAGAGATGAACCGCGAATCCCCCGAAGTACGCCCACGGAGTCCTGAACAGCAGCACCTGAAGGCGTGCGATATCCCACGTTGCGAGTGCTGCAATCAGGCTGGACTGGCCGGCCTTGGCGGCGTAAGTCTGGGGCAGCGGCGAACCCGACAGCACGAAGTTGAGTATGAAGTAGGGCGCGACCGCGACGGCATAGACCGCAAGTCCGCGCCACAGCATCCTCCTCTGCCGGAAAGCGAGACGCCTGAGCAGCACGTCCAGCACGAGGAACCCGACGAGCACGATGCTCTCGGGCCGGGCGTGGACCGCCAGCCCCAGCAGAACCCATGGCAGGAAGCGTTTCCATCCTTTCTGCGGGACCACATGGTAGTACATACCGGCCAGGGTCAGGCATACCGACAGGCCGACCTCCATGCCCGACATCATCGCCCAGCCGAAGTAACTGAGCGTCACGATTGCCAGCCCGGCGCCCAGACCGGCCCACCGGCACCGCGTCTGGAACATCGCCATCCGGCAGGCATAGAGAGCCCCGACATAGAAGAACACCGCGCCGAGCGCTTTGGCAATCACAACCATCGCGGAGCCGCTTCGGGTGAACAGGTGGAAGAACGCGAGTACGCCCGTCCACAACGGAGCGGTGGAACCGGCCACCGGCTCGCCCTGGTTGAAAACGAAGCCCCAGCCTCGGGCGATGTTCCGGGCGAACGTCAGGTGAATCCACGGATCGTCCAACGGGAACCCGGGACGGCCGTTCTGTTTGAGCTCGACCAG
>CBDUZK010000382.1:0-1921 GCA_965371675.1 uncultured bacterium
GCAAGTAAGCTGGCAAGTAAGCTGGCAAGTAAGCTGGCAAGTAAGCTGGCAAGTAGGTTGGCAAGTAAGCCGACAAGTAGGTTGGCAAGTAAGCCGACAAGTAGGTTGGCAAGTAAGCTGGCAAGTAGGTTGGCAAGTAAGCTGGCAAGTAAGCCGACGAGTAACCCGACAAGTAAGCTGAAGGGTGACCCCGGGGGTGACGGGGGGGCTGCCCCATGGGGCTGAATCTACCGTTACTTTTGGGGCGTTTCGCCCCACTTTCGGCCGGAATGGCCTGTTTTCGGGGTTTCAGGTCACTGATTATGAGAGCAACTGGCTGCCGGAAGGAGCGGATTGGCCGTCAAGTGCAGCAGGGAGCGGGAGTTAGAGTGCGGACTAGGCTCGGACCGGAGTTCAGGGTCGGAGGATGACTTTCTGGGTGTAGCGGTCAATCGGGCGGTACAGGTAGTAGACTCCGGCCGGGAGCACGTCGAGCCGGTTGAGCCCGGGTTTGAGTCGCAGGACCCGGCGGCCGGTGACGTCAATCAGGTCCGCGGGATTGGTGCCGAGCAGGGTGATCTCCCGGCTGATGAGTGTGGGCCCGGTCTTGCCGATTGCGGCATGGACCGGTGGCGGGCAGTTGAACACCGCGATTTCGCTGTAGCCCGCAACACACAGGCGGTGGGATGCGCGAGAGAAGGCAAGACCAGCCGGGCCTCTCGCGACGTTGAACCGGGCGATGATTGTGTCGGCCGCGCCGTCGACAACGACGAGTACGGTATCGTACGCATAGTACAGGCGGTTGGCGTCCGGGTCGTAGAGCAGTATTGTCCGGTAGTTCCAGGCAGGCAGGCGGGTGAGCACGCTGTCGTCCGTGCAATTGACGACGACGATGTGGTTTCCCACTTGAGCGTAAAGTCTGTTGTCGATGGTGTTGATGCAGAGTTCCTCGGCCGGACCCGGGGATTCGAGGTCCACGATGGCGACGATGCTCTCCCGGACCGGGTCGACCACGACCAGGTTGTCGTTGACCGCGGCGTAGACCCGGTCGTTGGCCGGATTGTAGCAGATTGTACCACATCCGCCGGGGACGGGGATTGAGGCTGCTACGGTATCGCCTGCGATGCTGCCGATGATGCCGTCCTCCCAGTTGGCCGAGAACCAGGCCCGGCCGGCTGAGTCGCAGCACAGGGCGCGCACGTAGAGCTCCGGCATGATGGTCCGCACTACGCTGTCGGTTGCGCAGTCGATGATGGTGATGATGCTCCCGTAGTAGAAGGCGGAGATATAGAGCCGGTCCGCGATTGTAGACAGGCAGGTTGCTCCAAGGCGGCCGTGCAACTCGATGCGGGCGACAATTGTGTCCGCGGCACAATCGACAACCGTGACTTCGTCGTCCCGCACGCAGTAGAGCTTGTTGCGGTCTTCGTGCACGGAGAGCCAGGACCGACGGTCGTAGTCTGATTCCGGGAAGACGTCGACCTGGCGCAGGACCTGGCCGGACGCTTCGTCGATGACGAAGAGTATGCCGTAGCCGTCCACAGCGTAGAGCTTGCGTTCTCGCTCATTGACCGCGATGTCACTGAGTGTCAGTGTAGTCCGGACCGTGTGCCGGATGGTGTCGCCCGCGCCGTCAATCAGGTCAACCCGGGCCTCGTCGGAGACACAGAGTATGGTGTTGGAGCGCGGCGAGCACGCGAGTGCCAGGGGACACTCGCCGACCGGGATGTCGGCAGCCCAGGTGCCATCCGGGTCGAGCACAACGACCATTTCGTTTACCTCGATGGCGATGTAGAGCTTGCTCGCGGTTGGGTTGTAGCAGAGCATGCCACAGTCGCCACCGAACCGCTCGCGCATGATTGAGCGGCCGGCGATGACGTCGAATACCTCCAGTTCGCCTTCGAATTCGTCCCACGCATAGATGCGTGTGCCGGTGGGGTTG
>CBDUZK010000383.1:0-1920 GCA_965371675.1 uncultured bacterium
TCAGCAGCGTGGAATTGGTGATGACCGCGACCGGGATATCGAACTCCTGCTTGAGTCTGCGAATCAACCGGCCGATGTCCCGATTCAGGGTCGGCTCGCCCTCACCCGAGAACGTAAGGAACTCGATCCTGCGCCCGCGAACCGCATCCCGCACCTGGCCCAGGATATCTTTGACCGGGAAGAACGACTCCCGCAGCAGCGTCTTGCGCGTGGTCCGGCCACACTGACAGTAGATGCAGTCAATCGTGCAGGTCTTCGCCGGGACGATGCTCAACCCGAGCGACAGGCCGAGCCGGCGTGACGGCACCGGCCCGTAGACGTAGGTCGCGTGGATCATCCGGTATCCCCGGATTCCGAAGGCGAACCGGTCAGGCCGGGCAGGTTGCTCTTCAGGTAGTCAATCGCCTCGGTGCGACTGCCCAGGGTGGCGTCACGCTGCAGGTCTTCCAGCTCCTGCAGTATGACCTTGAATGCGGGCCCGGGCTTGAGCCCGAGAGCAATCAGGTCGTTGCCGGTGACGAACCGCTCAATCCCGACCCGCGCGTCTTCTTGCCGCTTCTGCCTGATCATCCGGGTAATCGTGTCCTCGAGGTGGGACGTGCGCCCCGCGGTCGCCCAGCCGTCCGCACAGCACAGGATCATCAGGCCGAACGCCTCGGGACCGAGGTCCCGGAAGAAACGCCGGATTGCCTTGTCGCTCAATTCCGGGTTCGTGGCGAGCAGGTGCAGGCGCATGTGTTCCTGGACCTGGGCCTGGAGCATCTTCACCTGGGCGCGCGAGAATCGCAGCCGCGCCCGCGCCATCTGGGCCGCAATCCGTGCCCCACGGCTGTCATGCCCGTAGAAATGCGTATCGCCCTCGGTGTTCACAAACCGGGTCTCGGGCTTGGCGATATCGTGCAACAGGCCCGCCAGCTTGAGCAACCCCCGCCGGAACGGCAGGCCCGGCTCCTCCGCCTCGGCCGCGTCCCAGCGGTCGAAATAGCTTTCCCACTCCGGCTCGAACCGCGTGAAGAACGGGACACTGGGCGCGGAATCCTGGTTGCCGGTCAGCTCCCGGGTAACGATTTCCTCGATCTTCATGAAAGTCCGGAATGAATGGCGCCGGAGCTTGTCGTCGTTCAATACCGGCTCGAATGCGGGCAGGATATCCCGAAGTCGGCCAAGCTCGTGCAGTTTGACCAGCGCATCGTACGAACCCGGGCTTTCCAGGATCCGCAGCAACTCACCACCGATCCGCTCGCCGGCGATGGTAGTCAGAGTAATCGCCCGGCCCTGCTCGAATACCGCCTCGTCAATCGCCAGCCCGAGCTCCAGCCCGAGCCGGAACGCCCGCAGCAGCCGCAGCGGGTCGGACCGAAGCGAATCCTCCGAGACCGGCCGGATGATGCCGCGCCGAATATCCTCCCGGCCGCCGAACGGGTCGAGCAGTTCACCCGGCCCCTCGTCCACCAGTTCGCAGGCCATGGCGTTGATTGTGAAGTCGCGCCGGGCAAGGTCGTCGTGAATCGTCCGGTCGCCGAAGCCGTTAAAGTCGAACACCCTGCCCCGGAACACAACCCGCACCTCATCGTCCGCAGCCGACAACACCACCAGCTTACCGTGAACACGGTCGGCGAACCCGCGTGCGAACTCTATCCCGGAGCCGGAAACCGCAAAGTCGAAGTCGACCGGTGCAGCACCCGCATGCCCGGCGGCGGCGGCACGTTGAAGCAACGCGTCCCGCACGGCGCCGCCGACGAGGAACAGATGGCGTTCGCCACGCAGCTCACGCAGCCAATCCCCGGCTCGCCCGAGCCGTTGCAGGACCGCCTTCAGGCTTTCCATCGGGCGAGAGAATAGCAGGCAGGCCGCCAAGCGTCAAACGGATACCCCCTCCCCGCTTCAATCTGAATGCAGTCAATCCGACGGACCGCGCCG
>CBDUZK010000384.1:0-1911 GCA_965371675.1 uncultured bacterium
ATTCACCTTTCGGCTTTGGTCATTGGGTTTTGGACATTGGGCATTTGCCTCTTGCTTGCTTTGTGCTCTTCGTGCCTTAGTGGTAGAATTCCTCTCCGGTCCGATTGCCTGGTGTTCCTGGTGCGCTTGGTGTTTATCCGGCGAGGCGTTTTCGGCAGCGGTCGAGGAATTCGTGGCAGGCCCGGGTCCGGTAGTCCTTGTAGGTCCAGTCGAGCGGGTTCCATTTGTTGTCGCGGTAGGTGAGGGTGGGTTCGGCATAGATGTTGTGGCCGATGTAGACGCGGTGGGGACGGTTCTTGGTGCTGGCGAGTACGAGGTTGTGGAGGTTCACGAGCCCGGGGTCGATGTTGACCGTTCTCCGTTCCGCTTCCGCGAACCGGGCTTCGAGCCGGTTGGTCGTGAGTTTGACGTGGGCGAGAGTGCCGGGGTCGACCGTGGCCTCGAACCCGAGCCACTGGCGGATGAGGTTGGGGCCCATTTCCGATTCGTAGTAGTCGGTGAAGTCGAAGGGCAGGAGCGGGCTGCGTTCCGCGATTGGGCCGAATTCCTGTTCGAGCGCGTGCGCGGCCTGTTCAAGCAGCGGTGAGCCGATATCGGAATCGTCTGCTTCGCATCGTCGTCGGGCGAGCAGACCGGTGATGAGTATTGACGGGAGGGGCTGCCGCGGCGTATTCATGGCCGGGGACGGGCCTTCAGTCCGAGCCGGGCGGGTCTGGTTCCGGGGTTGCGGGTTTTTCGCCGTCACCGTCCGATTCCGGCTGGTCTTTTGTTTCCTGGGCCGCGGCGGTATCGATGATGTGCTTGTCCCCGATTGCGAGGTGTTCATGGGGTTCGATTTCGAGCTGCCGGTGTTTCCCTGATGCTTCGGCCATGAGTGAGCCGATTTCTTCCATCGGCGGCAGGTCATCGAGCGATTCGAGCCCGAAGTAGCGCAGGAATTCGCGGGTGGTACGGTACAGGTAGGGACTGCCCGGGCGCCGCGCCCGGCCGGCGGTCGCAATCAGCCGGCGTTCGAGCAGGGTGACGAGCGGGCCGGAGGAGTCGACCCCGCGCAGTTTTTCGATCTCGGGCCGGGTGATGGGCTGCCGGTAGGCGATGATGGCGAGTATTTCGTGCGCCGCCGCGGACAGGCGCTGGACGAGTTGCCGTTTGTAGAGCTGTCGCACCGGGGCCGCGTATTCGGACATGGTGTAGAACTGGTAGCCCCGTGCCACCCGGTGGGCGCGGAAGGTGCGGCCCCCGGCTTCGTACTGCCGGTTCAGTTCATCGACCGCGCGGCGCACGGCATCGATGGTCGCGCCGGCGATGTCCGCGATCCGGGCCGAGGGCAGGGGCGCATCGGCGGCGAAGAGCAGGGCTTCGACCGTTCGGATGAGTCCCGCCTCTGAGGGCGCGGGTGTTTCCCCCGGGTTGGCCGGGCGTTCTTCCGGGTCCGGGTGCTGGCCCGGGTCGGGCCGGGACTGGTTTTCGTCTTCCTTCATGATGTCAGCCGGAACCGGCCGAGCAGGGCCGCGCTCGCGGTGCGGAGGTCTTTGCGGTCGAGGAACGCGGTCAGCCGGGTTTCCGAGGTTGAGAAGGCGGACAGGTGGGCCCCGACCCGGTGCAGGGTTTCGAGGGTGCCGGACATGATTTCCGGGTCCGAGCCGACGCCCGGCCCGATGACCGAAACCGAGCAGAGGTCGTCGCGCACTTCGACGCCTTTCGCGCCGACCGAGCCCGCAATCTTGGTGAGTATCTTCGCGGCCCGGTCGCCGTCGCGGCCGTGGACGAAGTAGGACAGGTCGAATCGTCGCCCGGCGCGCGGGCTTGGGCCCGGGTGCAGGCTGCCATGGCTGAAGAGAAGCACGGGAATCCGTTCTTCGGCCAGGCTGGTGACGACCTGGTGCAGGCAGTGTCCTTTGCGCGGGACGT
>CBDUZK010000385.1:0-1905 GCA_965371675.1 uncultured bacterium
GTCTTCTGAGGCGTGGAAGCACTCGATATTCATCCCGCCTTCAATGAGCTCGTACTTCAACTCGGCCAACCGGGAGTGCCAGCCGAAGGGTCGCACGCGGGCGACCGAGCTGACAGTGAAGTATCGCGTGCCGGACGGCGAGAAATCCAGATTGCCGCCTTCATCCAGGAACACGTACAGGCATGGCAATGTGGCGTTCGCCGCTGGCGCTGCGTCCCGGGCGAAGATGTTCCAATCAGTGCTCTGCAGACATCCTCCCGGCAGGCGTGTTCCTCCAACCGGTCGCGGGTCTCATGAATCGCCGTCCTTCAGTGCCTTGCGGATGTCGTCCGCTACTTCACCGGCCCGGGTCTGGAGAGCGTCGAGCCGGTCGAGCGTTGTTTCGGGTTCCTCGTACCAGGTGTCGTCGTGCTCAAGCTGGCGGTAGCGGCTGGCGGTGAGCTCGTACTTGTTCGCCTTGACCTGGTCCTTGGTGACCCAGAACTGGCGGGTGAGACGGTCGGCTTCTTTCTGCAGGGGCGATATCCGGGCCTCAAGGTCGGCTAGCTCGGCTTCGGCCTGCTCGTGGGCGTCACGGGCTTTGTCGCCGTCGTCATTGCCGGCGATGACTTCCTCAAACTTGAGCCGGTGGATTGTGGCGTGGTGCTTCAGGCGTTTCTTCTTGAGCGGGACGAGTTGTTTGCGGAGTTGGACCAGCCGCGCAGCCCGCTCCTGGGCGAAGTCCGGGTCAAGCCGGTGCCGCCAGCAGTTCACGATGTCCGGGATGTCGTTGTCCTCTGTCTTCCGGCGCTTGTCGTCGAGCGAGAACCCGTCGTGTTCCATATCGTAGAACCAGATGCGGTCAGTTGCCGCGCCTTTGGTGAAGAGCAGGACCGCAGTCGAGACCCCGGAATAGGGCTTGAATACGCCACCGGGCATGCTGACCACGGCGTCGAGCCGGTTGTCTTCGATGAGCTTGCGCCGGATTTCGACGTGGGCCTTGGACGAGCCGAACAGGATGCCTTCGGGTACGATGACCGCAGCTCGGCCGCCGTTGTCCAGCAGGCGCAGGAACAGGTGCAGGAACAGGATTTCGGTTTTCCTGCATTTGGTCGGCAGAGACGGGTTGACGTCCGAGGTATCGATTGCACCTTTGAAGGGTGGGTTGGCGAGCACGACATCGTACTGCTTTTCCTCGTTGAACGCCTTGGACAGCGAGTCGGCATAGAAGAACCGGGGCGGCTCGATACCGTGGAGGATGAGGTTCATGCAGCCGATGCGGAGCATGACCATGCCCGAGTCGTTATCGTATCCGGTCAGCGACTTGGTCTTGAGGGACTTGCGGTCGCGGGCCGAGAGCCTGTCGCCGGCGCGGAAGGTCGCATTGCCTTCGCCGTCCCGGGCCAGCACGTCCTCGCTTGTCGCCTGCTCCAGGATGTAGCGGTAGGCGCCAACCAGAAACCCGCAGGTTCCGGCGGCAGGGTCGCAGATTCGCTCGCGGGCCTGGGGCGAAATCATCTCGACCATCATCCGGATGATGTGACGGGAAGTGCGGAACTGACCGTTCTTGCCCGCGATGTTCAGGTGGCTGAGTACATGCTCGTACAAGTCACCTTGGACATCATGGCTTTCGTCGGAGATGTGCATCTCGTCTATTGCCTTGCAGGCTTCGATGAGCAGGCTGGGTTTCTTGATCTTGAATTCGGCATCTTTCATGTACTCGGCGAAAGTACCTCCATCGCCGCCCAGCTCCTTCATGAAAGGGAATACCGATTCTTTTACGTGCTTGAGCGCCTTCTCGGCCGCCAGTTGCGTCCAGTAGGACCAACGCAGTTCCTTCCTGAGCAAGGGCCGGTGCTTCTCACCCAGGCGCTTCGCCCGGCGTTCGTTATCCTCCTCCCGTTCGTCCAGGCGTTTGAGGAAGAT
>CBDUZK010000386.1:0-1901 GCA_965371675.1 uncultured bacterium
CCGTCTGAAGATCAAGGCGACCGTCAGCAACGCCCGGGCGTTCGGGGATATCCAACGGGAGTTCGGCAGCTTCGATGAGTACATATGGCAGTTCACGGGCGGTGTGGTGAAGGTGAACCGCCGGCGCCGGCTGGCGGACGTACCGGCGCAGACGCCGGAATCGGACGCGATGAGCCGGGACTTGAAGCGACGCGGGTTCAAGTTCGTGGGGTCGACCATCTGCTACGCGTTCATGCAGGCGGCCGGGATGGTGAATGACCACCTGGTGCATTGTTTCCGGTATCGCAAGGTGATGGCAGGCCCGCGGAAGCGGAAGGGAGGCGGATGATGTTCCTGTCTGGTTCGGCCGGGGCCCTGGTCGCAATCGCACTCGGGGTCCTGATATGCTTCTTCGGATACCGGTTGCTGCGGGTGACGCTGGGCGTGTTCGGGTTCGCGGTCGGCGCGGCGCTGGGCGGGCTGATTGTATCCGGCATCGCGGGCGTGGCCCAGGTGTTCGTGTTGATTGTCGCCCTGGCGGCCGGCATCCTGGGCGCGGTACTGGCGGCCGTGGTGTACAAGGTGGGGGTTTTCCTGCTCGGGGCCGGTGCCGCGGCGCTGATTGCGAGTTTCTTTGCCGCGGGAGTCGGCGGGGCGTCGGGGACCCTGGTCGTGATTGTGGCGGCAATCCTGGGCGGACTCCTGACCCTGTTTCTGCAGAAGCCGGCGGTGTCGGTCCTCACCGCGTTCGGCGGCGCCTGGGGTGTTGTGGCCGGCGTGTTTCACCTGGTCGGCTGGTATGACCTGCAGCAGGGGCTTCAGTCGTTCCAGAGCCTGCGCGGAACGCCCGGTCACTTTCTAGTCGTGATTGCGTGCTGGCTGGTGCTGGGGATGCTCGGGACGATTGCCCAGCTTGCGGCCAGGCGGAAGCGTCGTTGAGCCGGATCGATTCACGGGCGGCCGCATGACTGTCCTGTTTATCTGGCTTGGCTTGATGGGGTTGTTCGCGGCCGGCGCGGCCTGGTTCTTCTTCGCGCGCTTCCCGGAGGTGTTCGGCGGCGCGGGTCGGCGGCGGGCGTTGCGCGGCGCGGCCGTGGCCGGGCTGGTGCTTTCCGGGCTGGCCCTGCTGGCCGGGCTTGCGATGCTGGTGTTCATGCGCGTGATGCCGGTCGATTGAATAAGGGGCCGGTTGTGGGTGTAGAACCTGACGTAGCCAACATGGATGCTGATGATGCTGTCGTTACTCGAATCCTCGCCGGCGAACGGGACGCCTACGAGGTGATTGTGACAAGATACCGGGGACGGGCCTACCGGGCGGCGCTGGGCTGGGTCGGGAACACCGCGGACGCGCTCGACCTGTCCCAGGATGCTTTCATCAAGGCGTACCGGGCAATCGGGCGCTACGATTCGACCCGGCCGTTCTTCACCTGGTTCTACGTCATCCTGCGGAACACCTGCTTCAATTTCCTGCGGCGGCGCAAGCGGCAGCGGACGGTGTCGCTCGACCACGTGCCGGACAGCGCGCTCGCCACCGGGGACGAGGGTCGCCGGGCGGAATTGAAACGCATGGTCTGGCACGCAATCGCGGAGCTGCCCGAAGGAATTCGCGAGGTGATGATTCTCAAGTACTTCGAGGAGATGAGCTACAAGGAGATTGCCGAGACGGTCGGCTGTCCGATCGGGACCGTGATGTCGCGGCTGTACTACGGCCGCCGGAAGCTCAAGCAGGCGCTGAAAGGGTGCTATGGAAGATAACGGGCACGAGCGCTACAAGGCCCTGTTGATGGGCCTGATTGACGGCGAGCTGGCACCGGGCGAGCGTGCGGAACTCGAGCAGCACCTGGCCGGGTGCGCGGAATGCCGTCAGGAACTGGATGAGTTCAGGAAACTGAAGGAGGTTACCGATGGGGTGAGGTTTTCGG
>CBDUZK010000387.1:0-1890 GCA_965371675.1 uncultured bacterium
GATTGCCGGGTACGACCATCCGACCGGCGAGTACCACCCGGTCGATTCGATCAGCGAACCGACCGACGTCCGCTTCGTCCAGTGCACCGGGTCATTCAGCCTCGGGCCGCAGGATACCGCCCGGGTCGTGATTGCCGTCATCTACGGCGCGGACACCACCGACCTTTCGGGCAACTCCGACCTGGCCCAGCGGCTCTACGACTCCGGGTTCATGACCCACGGCGCCCGGGTCCAGACCCCGAACGGCGGCGAAGAACTCAGCGGTGACTACCTGATAACATGGACCGATTCGAGCGCCACCGGCGCGCCCCTGCTCGCCGACGTCGGCTGCTCGCGCGACCGCGGACGGACCTGGCGGGACATCGTCACCGGGATCCCGAGCACCGGCTCCTACCTCTGGAATACCACCGGGTACACCGATGGCACAAGATACCTGGTCCGGGTCACGGTGTACGACACAATCGCGGTCGGTGAAGACCTCTCGGATTCAATCTTCACGGTCAACAACCCGGGCAACGGCCCGCCCGACGTCGAACTGCTCGCCCCGCTCACCGGTACGCTCGGCGGCGTGGTTGAGGTCCGCTGGGACGCCGCGGACCCGGACGGCGACAGTCTGTCCATCGCCCTGATGCTCAGCCCGGACCGAACCGACTGGGACACGATCGTCACCGGCCTGCCCAACACCGGCGCGTGGGACTGGAACACCATCCCGCACCACAACGGGCTTTACTACCTGATGATCCGGGCCTCGGATGCCGACACCTGCGCCATCGACGTCACCGACGCGCAGATCGGACTGGTCAACGACCACCGGCCGGCAGCGTTCGTCGACCACTTCCAGGGCGGCTGCAACTCGCTTTCAATCCAGGCCCTCGAATACGATTCCACCGCCTACACCGGCCACCATTATGAAATCGGCTTCGAACCGATTGCCCGCGGCCAGCCGGCCGGCGAACCGCTCTACCAGTACAACCTGCTCGACGTCACCGGCGACACCGTCCTGCTCGGTGCCGAGGACATCCAGATCAGAACCAACGGTGCCCTGTTCACGCTCTACTCGCCGCTGATTGACGGGTTCGTGCTTCAGTTTGACGCCCAGGTCGACCGGAACAGCTTCTACTACACGGGTTTCCACGCCGCCCGCAACCGGTCCGGGTTCGACGGCACGCTCGAAATCCACGGCGAGGACAGCCTCGGCACCGCGCCGCCGCTCTCCGGTTACGAATGGTGCTTCCGAGGATCGGATTACCTGGTTCGCTGGGTACGCGACGACTCGGTTCCGGACTCGCTCACGATCGAGGTAATCGACACCACCAACCAGGTTTCGATTCCGTTCGACCGCACCCGGGGCGACTGCTGGCACTTCGGCTCCGGCTCGCGCACGAGCCGATACTACAACCCGAATTCCCACCAGGGATTCTTCCTCGACGGCGGGCTGTTCTGGTTCGACCGCACCCGCACGATGACGGTTCCACCCGACACCGGCGACGTATGGGTTGTCAAGGCCGCCGGACACCGGGTGCCGTGCCAGGGCAACCGCTACCGGTTCCAGACCCCGGTCGGCATCTGCGAAGGGGCCGGCGCGATACCGACCGGCATCTGGCGGATTGCACCCAACCCGGTCGCCCGGAACACGACCATCAGCTACTCGCTCGCGCGGAAGCAGAAGGTCACGATTTCGGTGTTCAACACCGTCGGCCGCAAGGTGCGAACCCTGGCCGACCGCATCATGCCGGCCGGCCGGCACTCACTCACCTGGAATGGCACCGATGTGAAGAGCCGACATGTCGCAGCCGGGACCTACTTCGTCGAACTCAGGACCGAATCCTCAGGCACGACGCGCAAGGTCGTCTATGCACGTTGACGGCCCGCATTCCAGCGGAGGGGAGA
>CBDUZK010000388.1:0-1872 GCA_965371675.1 uncultured bacterium
GTCGCGGCCGTCCCAGTACAACTGGTTGTAGCCGAACGCGCAGGGCCGGGCCGGTAGCCTCCGGACCAGTCGGCCGGCAATCGTGTACACTTTCACACCCACGAACGCGGCCTTGGACAGGACGAACGTGAAGTAGCCGTGGCCCGCGACCGGGTTCGGGTACACCAGGCATGAGTCGAGCTTGAGCGCCTGGTTGAGTTTGGTCTTGATGTAATAGGTCGCGACCAGCCGGTTGCGCACGTTGTCCGAGGCGAACACGGTGATCGAGTCCTGTTCCTGGCCGACGTCGAGCGGGTAGGTGAACCGGCCCCGGGTTACCGAGTTCTGGTCGTAGAAGAACCGCGTGTGCAGGCCGACCCGTTCGGCCGAGGTGCCGCCGCGGACCAGGCTCAGGCCGTAGTCCGCGACCGGCGCGAGCAGGATGCCGGATTCGTCTTCCAGCACCCCGGTCAGGACGAACTCCTGCGGCACGTAGAGCGTGTCTTCGGTGGCCAGTTCGATTCCGTCCGCGTACAGGAGCAACGCCGGCGGGTCGTTGTCCTGGGTCGTGACCGGGTCACCGAGTTCCATCACATCCCGCACGCTGCCGTAGCCCGCGGTCTCGTCCCAGGCCAGGAAGCTGACCGCCGCGGTGCCGGGCATCCGGACGTAGCTGCCGTTGGGCACAATCAGCGTATCCGGGTAGTCGAGTTTCGGCATCCGGAACTCGCAATCGATGCGCCCGTTGTCGAACGTGCCGATTGCGGTGTGCGTTTCGTACCCGGGCAGGGTGTAGGAAGTCGCGCCGACGTCGGAGAAGTACGCGCGGAACCAGTCCAGCTCGTGGACCGTGATGCCGTACATCCCGCTCCCGGTCGTGACCGAATCGGTCACCGCATGCAGCCCGCCCGGGTGGAGCGTGTCCGGCGCTACAACCGGCTCGAATCCCGGGGTCGGGATGCGCGGCACCAGGGCCGGGTCGCCGAACAGGAGGTAGAGCGTGTAGGTCACCCATGCCTTGAGGTACGCCGGCCCGATCGGGCTGCCCGGGTGGGCCAGCATCTCGCCGTACATGGTGCGGGCGAAGCGCTGGTTGCTGCCCGGCGTCGTCGCCTTCGTCGCCGCGGTGGTTGCGATACAGCCACCCTCCGGTTTGCGCACCAGTTCCTCGGCAATCGCCTCGTACCGGGTGTCTTCGTACCGGCCGACGCCGCACGAGCCGAAGAATCCGATCGAGGTCCGGGTTTCGCCTTTGACCGCGGCCACGCCGTCGATGTTGAGCACCCGTTCGTGGGTCAACTGGAACCCGGCCCCGTGGCCGAAGAAGCACCAGAACAGCGCGCCTTGTTCGAGCCGGTCGTACAGCTCGCGCCGCGCGTCCGCCTTGTCGTTGATACCGGTCAGCAGGTACTCGGTCAGGTAGATTTTCACCGGGTCGAGCAGGCCGCGCGCGTACCCGTACACTTCTTCGCACCCGGTGATGTGCGAGAACCCGATCGGATCCGGCCGGTCCGGGCTGCCTTCGTACTCGTCGTCCGCGAGCAGCAGGAACCGTTTGGCCCAGTACCCGAGCGGCTGGGTTTCGTAGGTCTCGACTTTCTGCCGGTACCGGCTGAGTTCGACCGCGCTCCGGCAGGTGATGCGCCCGAGCATCATGTCCGGCCCGGCCCCGTTGCCGTCGAAGTCCGCGTACCAGGCATCATACGCCTTCGCCGACTGGCCGTACACTTCCGGGTCGATGTCGAACCCGACTTCGTAGGCAGGCATCGACGGCGGCCGTTCCTGGGCCAGGCAGTTGCGGTAATCGTAGGTGGCGTCCCCGGCGAACAGCGCGTAGGCCGGCTGCTTCGTCGCCAGGAATTTCTTGATTGCGCCCGGCTCTTCCATCCCGAA
>CBDUZK010000389.1:0-1871 GCA_965371675.1 uncultured bacterium
ACTCGGTCAACGCCCGGACCTGGCGGCGCGCCTGGCCCACCATGTGAACCACACGTGCCTGGGGCAGAATGAAGAGCTTCCAGTCAACACCGATGCGCCGGCAGATATCCATGTCCTCCGCGAACATGAAATACCGCTCGTCGAACCCGCGCACGGACTCGAACGCGGCCCGCCGGAACACAGTGAACGCACCCACCAGCGCCTCGACCGCGACCGGCTCGCTTGCCGCCTCGCTGCCGAGATACTGGAACTCCCGCGCCAGCCGGTGCCGCGGGAAGAACCGCGCCACCGGTGAACGCCGACCCGCCAGCACGTACTTCAGGGACGGGAACCTCCGCGCCGACGGCTGCGGCGTGCCGTCCGGGTACAGGAACTGCGGCCCCACGGCCCCGACATCAGGATGCTCATCCAGGAACCGGACCAGCAGGTCAACCGACCCGGGGCGAAACACCAGGTCAGGATTCGCCACGGCCACATAGTCCCCGTGGGCGAAACCCGCGGCCCGGTTCGCCGCCGCGCCGTAGCCCACGTTCCGCCGCAACGCGACCAGCCTCGCCTGGTGACGACCAACGACCGCCCGCACCTGCTCGATATCACGCGACGCATTATCCACAACCAGCACCTCAAGCCCGGGAACCTCTGTACCAGCACGCAGGCTCGCCAAAGCCCCGTCCAGGTCCACCGCGGAATTGTAGCTCACGAATACGACCGACAGCTTCACACTCATCGCCCGGCTCAACCCCGATGCCTGCTCAACGCCGGCCCTCGGTCGTAGTGTGTTCAGTGAAATGCACCTGCAAGATAAAAGCCTGCCCGACTCCAAGAAGGGCGGCACGGCAGAAGATAACCCCACCGCGCACCAAGTCAAGACCGCACCCCGGACCGAAAACCGACACAGGAATCTCAACACAAAGCTCACCAAGCCCACCAAGTGCCAGGCGACAAACCGAACCCGAAGAACGAAAGGCGTATTGACAACCAACCGGCCCCTGATATCCTCGCTGAAGATGAGCGACGGAAAAGAACGCCTGACCCGGCAATCGGGAGGATAGAGCGGGCGAAGCTGGATGGGTAGGAATCCACCGAAATCGAGAATGCACAGGGACGCGAGTTCAGCAATTAGTATTATGTTCCCGATATCCCCCACGAAAGGAGCCTCTTCATGACACGAAAACAACCGGCGCTGGTTGCGCGCTTGCTTGAACGCTTTGCTGCTGAGTTCGTACGAGACCCGTACCTGTGCTACACAGAGCACGGCCTGCACGCCCTCTTCTATGCGAAGCTGTTAACCGCGCTGCCGGATGCTGGGCGGTTCACTTCTTGGAACGGGACGAGGGTCTGTACGATCCAGAAGGAATACCGAACTGCAGGAACCTTGGGGAAGTCCAAGAGACAGCATTGGGACATAGCGCTGCTCAAGGTCCCTTTGCACAGCGCCTGCTCAGGCCGGGACTATCCCTACGATAACCTCCGGCTGGCAGCCGTTGTCGAGTTTGGCTTGAACGCCGGGGAAAAACACCTACTGGAAGACATAAGGCGTCTCGGACACCCCGATGCCAACGTGGACAACACATTCGTCGCCCACTTCTGTCGCCTGACAACCCCAGGCGCTGCGATCTCAGCCAGAGATAGGTCAACGAGGTCGAAGTCGGTTGTTACTGTTGAGAGGGCTGCTCAGCTAGTTGCAGGGAAACCCGTCCAACTGGTGTACGCGCAGCACGTTGTTGGGAACGCCAGTATGTCCTATGCGTATTCCATCGCTGGTGGCAAGAAACGGCTGCTGACATGAGGAAACCGAGCAAACAGACGGAACAAACGACGATGCTTGCTTGGCTTTCCGGTTATCGCCACAAGGACCAACAAGAAGAGCC
>CBDUZK010000390.1:0-1869 GCA_965371675.1 uncultured bacterium
CTACCTGGACCATCGGGCCATACCGCACACGTCAGCAATCCGGCCCCCACCCCGAGCGCCGCCCCGGCCAGGACGTCACTCGGGTAGTGCTCACCCTGGTAGACCCGGGACAGCCCGACCAGTACCCCGACCGCGGTCAACGGCCACCGCAGCCCGGGATACCGGACCGCGTACACGGTGGCGAGCGAGAAGTAGGTGGTCGTGTGCCCGGACGGAAACGCGGTTTGCCACCAGTCGGAATCATGCAGCTCGGGCCGTGGCCTGCGAACCACTGCCCGCAGACCGAACAGCACCGCGGACGCACCGGCCCACGAAGCCCCGCCCTGCAGCGCGGTCCGGGTGAGGTACTTATCACCGGTCAGGCCAAGCGCCATGCTGGCCGCCAGCGCCGGCGGCCAGTCCAACGTCACGTCCAGTCCGTAGGCCACCGCGTCCTGCACCGGTCCCCGCCAGCCGTACCTGATGTCTTCTCGCAGGTCCTCGTCGATTCCACCGGCCAGCAGCAGGACCAGCAGCAGCGCGCTCAAGACAACACCCTGTACTCGATGCCGGTCCTACAGGCTATCTCTTGTATCAAGGTGCCGCTGGACCGACTTGACAATCAGGTCGTATTCCACGTTCACTCGGTCCCCGGCTCGCAGCTCCTTGAACCGGGTGTTCTCCCACGTATGGGGGATGATATTGACCCCGAACTCGCAGGTCCGCACCGATGCGATGGTCAGGCTGACGCCGTCCACGCACACCGAGCCGCGCTCCACCAGGAATCGACCGCTCTCCCGGCTCACCCGGAACAGCACACGCCGATATCCGGCCTCCCGGTCTATCCGCCTGACCGTGCCCGCCTCGTCGACGTGTCCCTGCACCATGTGTCCGCCGAACCGGTCGCCGACCGCAAGTGCCCGCTCCAGGTTCACCCGCGACCCGGCCCGCAAATCGCCCAGGGTCGTCTCCTTCAGGGTCGCCGCCACCGCCTCGACCGAGAACACACCGGTGCCGCTCGCGGTTGCCGTCAGGCAGCACCCGTTGACCGCGACGCTGTCGCCGATGGACACACCCTCGGCCAGCCCGGCCTGAATCTCAATCAGCCGGTTCCCCCTCCCGGACCGCACCTGCCTGACCCGACCGACTTCTTCGACCAGACCGGTAAACATCAAGTTCTCCTCTTTCGTACCAGGTAACCCTCGGTCATGACATCCGACCCCAACACCGAGTGCCGGACGTCGCGCAGGCTGAGCATCGCGCCCAGACGCCGCGGCCGCATGCCTTCGCTCACGTTCCGTCCCGGCCCGAGTATCCGTGGTGCGTGAATCGCACAGACCTTGTCCACGACTCCGGCGTCCAGGGCCGATGAAGCAATCAGGGCCCCGCCTTCAATCAACACTGACAGGACTTCGCGTTGGTGCAGCACCCGGGCAATGCCGCGCCAGCTCAATCGTCCGCCCGCCTGCCCGGACACGCGCGCCACTTCCGCACCGACCCCGCGCAGCCGGTCGGCACGCCGACCGCCGGATATCGCGGCCAGGATCAGGACCGGGCCCGGTAACCTGAACAGCCGGGCACCCGGCGGAGTCCGCAGCCGCGAGTCGAGTACAACCCGCAGCGACCGGCGCCCGGAACGAACGCGGCAGGTCAGGCGCGGGTCGTCCCGCAGGACAGTATTGACTCCGACCAGGACCGCGTCCGCATCGCAACGCAGCTCCATCGCCCGGCGGCGCGCAACCGGCCCGGTAATCCACTTGGATTCACCACCGGCGTCCGCCAGCATCCCGTCCAGGGTCAAGGCCACCTTGAGCGTGAAGAACGGCCGGCCCTTCTGATGGTGACAGAAATACGCTTCGTTCAGCCGGCGAGCCGCCCGGCTCAACGGCC
>CBDUZK010000391.1:0-1868 GCA_965371675.1 uncultured bacterium
TGCGCTTCAGCCGGTCCAGGGCCTGGCTTTCGATGTGGGCATGCGCGCCCTCGAAAGACAGCAGCCCGATTGCGCCGGGCCGGGCGAACACGTAGTCGGTCCAGGTGGACAGCACCTGTTCGAGTTTCTCGCGCGGGGACAGGGGACGGGTGTCCACATCGCGGACCGCACCGACCGCCTGTTCGAACAGCCAGTCGACCAAGCCGATGTAGATGTCGGCCTTGTCCTTGAAATGGAGGTAGACAGTGCCCTTGGCCACGCCTGCGGCCCGGGCGATATCTTCCACCCTGGTTTCGAAGTACCCCTTGTCGGCGATGACCTTGAACGCCGCTTCGAGGATAGCTTCGCGCTTGCCGTTATCAGTCATTAGCAACTCCTGATTGAACTGACCAGTCAGTCATAGTAAGTTCAGACTCGGTTCAGTCTGCGTAAGATTCACCATTTCGGGTTCTTCCTTTGGTTTCTGATGCCATCCGAAACCGGTCAGAGAACTGACCGGTCAGTCAGATTGTAGTCGGTTTGGGTCGGGTGTCAAGGTGGTTTGTGAAGGTCCCTGTCAGAGGAGCCGGAAGACGAACCGCCAGGAACGCCAAGAGGAGAGGAGTGAAGATAGAAGAGTGAGGATGGAGGAGCGAAACCCGGGATTTCGTCCTTAATCGCCATTCGTCATTCGGGATTTCGCAAGGCATCTAACCTGACATCTAAGCCGGGTTGTTGGCCGGCAAGTAAGGGTACAACTAGCTGAACAACCAGGCTGACAATTAGGCGAACAACCAGGCTGACAACTAGCTGAACAACCAGGCTGACAACTAGCTGAACAACCAGGCTGACAACTAGGCGAACAACTAGGCGAACAACTAGCTCAACAACCAGGCTGACAGGTAACCCGGGGGGTGACGGTGGGGCTGCCCCATGGGGCTGAATCTACCGTCACTTTTGGGGTATTTCGCCCCATTTGCGAGAGAATATTCCCCCATTCGCGATTATCGGGTTATTACTTGTAAGAACTACTTAGTGAACGGGCCGGAGATTATGGCCCGAAAGGAGTCCAAGATGGACCTGGTAATGAAGCCCTTGCACCTGGAAAAGGAGACCAGGGCCCTGCTGGAGACAATCCGACACGAGGAGGAGCCGTTGTTCCTCTACGGCATGTCGCCTGAGCAGGCTGACTTGCTGATGCGGGAAGTGCTCGACCCGATACTGCAGGGCGCGGCCCTGCCGACCGTCCTGCTGAACCAGTTCCGGTGGTACGCGCGGGAGCTGGCCGGGCTGTTCCGGACCCGGGCCGGGTTCGACCTGTCCTTCAACATCGAACTCGTGCTGAGGAAGTGGCTCGGGTTCGGCATGGAGACGCACAGCATGCAGCTCATCCTGTGCGAGGCCTACCGCAGGCTGCTGCGGATGGCCCCGCCGAAGGAGGTGCCCGATGAGCCGCAAGCCGGGGCCGGAACGCAATCCTGACCTGCGGCGGGAAATCCGCAGGATTGCCGAGAAGTGCGGATGCCCGGTGGACCGGTGCCGGGAGTACCTGCGAAATCCGGGACTGTACCTTGCCCGACTGGGACTGTCCCTGGGATTTCGCAGGGTCCGGCGCACGTTCCCTGAACCGGAGGTGAAGCATGGCCCGGCGTAAGCCCAGTGCCGCAGAACTCATCCACCAGTGGCACGAGGGCCGGGGGGCGTACGGCACGAAGCGGGAATGGGACATGGCTCGGACGTGCCGCAGGTACGAGCGAAGCCTGAAGACCGGTACGTCCATGGTGCGGGTAGACGGGGACACGCAGGCTCAGTACACGCACTTCCGGGAAGCGCTGGAGCGGACGCAGGCACGCGACAAGCAGGTCAAGCATCTGCTGTACGAACGCGGC
>CBDUZK010000392.1:0-1864 GCA_965371675.1 uncultured bacterium
GCGGCGGCGGTAACCCGCAGCCGAACATGCGCTACGTCGGCAACGTAGTGGACGACGCGGGCGGCAACAACAACGGCCGGTTCGACCCGGACGAGACCGCGGATATCATCGTGACCGTGCGTAATGCCGGCAACGCGGCGGCCGCGGACCTGACCGGGCTGCTCGTGTCCGGCAACGCCCTGTTCAACATCACGGACCCGAACTCCAACTTCGGGACCGTACCGGCCGGCTCGACCGTGACCAATGACGGGGACCGGTTCACCGCCCACGCGAGCAGTTCGATCCCGGGCGGCACGATGGTGCCCTGCACCCTGAAGCTGCACTCGACCGCGTGGGGCGACTGGCAGTTCACGTTCAACCTGCAGGTGGGCGTATCCCCGATACCGCCGCAGTACATGATTACGCTCGATACGGGCGCGGTCCGGCTGTCGGTATGCGGCATCGGTTCGATCGGCTACGACGAACCGCCGGCGCTCGACCTCGGCTCCGGGTTCCAGGTTCCGAAGAACGCCGCAAGCGCGCTGTACTTCGGCGGCCTGATGGCGGGTACGTCACCCAGCTACCTGGTTGACCACCACTTCTCGCAGCCGGCGAACTCGGGCACGAACACCGACTGGCAGATGACCGACAGCTTCCGGTACATGATACCGCCGGTCCCGGCGGACGTGCACTGGCGCGGCGAGATGAGCGATGGCGGACACCCGTCGTCGCGCGGGCTCGACGTCGTGTGGGATTGGTACATGAACTCCGACGGCGGGTACGACGACTGGGCGATTGCGGACCTGGAGTTCACCAACAACGGCGGGTCGGCGATCAACGGCCTTTACGTCGGCTTCATCGGCGACTTCGACATCGGCACCTCGAACACGAACATCGCGGCATCGAGTGAACCCCAGCGTTCAATCTGGATGCGCGCGGCAGCGGGTGCGAACCCGACCACCGGGTTCGTGGTGCTGCGGCCGCACGCGTTCGGGAACCTGGCCGCGGTCGACCACGAGCGCTACGTGTATCCGGATTCGTGCATGACCGACGGCCAGAAGTGGCGGCACCTCGACGGCACGATTGCGACGCGCCAGTCGAACCGCAGCTATGACTGGTCAGTGGTCGCGTCGGCGGGTCCGTTTGACCTGCCGGTCGGCAGCACTGTGCGGACGGCGTTCGCGGTAGTCGGCGGGATCAGCGAATCGAACTTCGCCGACAACGCGGACAGCGCCCAGTCCTGGTACGACGCTAACCTGCTCGGCATCGTCGAGCAGCCGCCGCGCATCGCCACGCGCGAGCGTCCGTTCTTCCTGAGTCCGAACCCGTTCAGCCGCGGTACGTACCTGCACTACTTCACACCGCTCGGCGGGCAGGTCGAACTGCTTGCCTACGATGCGACCGGACGGGTGGTGGAGCAGGTCAGCTTCGACGCGACCAAGGGCAGCGGCAGCTACTACTGGCAGCCCAAGGGTCTGGCCAAGGGGATATACTTCCTCAAGGTCCGGACCCAGGACGCCGAGTCAGTAGCCAAGGTGCTGCTGCTCGACTAGTCCGGCTCTACAACATGACGGGGCGCCCTTCCGGGCGCCCCGGTTATGTTTGTCGGGTCGTGGCTACAGGCCGGCGCGGGTCTCTTTGAGGTTCGCGCGGGCCGGCGGGACCATCTCCAGGAACTTGTCGAGCTGCTCGCAGCAGTAGTCCGGGCAGTGCGCGCAGTTGACCACGTCCTTCTCCTGGGCGCACTTGCGGATTCCGCATTCGTCCCAGTGCATGATGTGTGGACCGTCACCGGTACAACCGGTGCAGTTGATATGCTCGGGCTTGATTTCGGCCTTGAACTGCTCTGACCACTCGGCCGCGGTCCTGGTGCGCAGTTCGTCAT
>CBDUZK010000393.1:0-1863 GCA_965371675.1 uncultured bacterium
ACCAGTCGTTCGTCGGGTGCGCCTGCCGGGTGCACTGGTGTTGAGTAGTCGTCTTCTTCGACCAGTTTCCCCACGCGTCTGAGTTCTTTGCGCATCCGTTCGAGGTGTTCGTCCGGCACGAGCCACCAGGTTTCGCCCGAGTCCCCGGCCCAGTCCGTGCAGTCGCGAGCGAAGCGCCGGAGTGCTTTCGGCCCGGTGGTGTTTTCGTAGTCGGGCAGGGCGAGCGGGTTGCGGATGCGGGCCCGGACGTCGCTGTTCCCGGTTCCTTCGGAACCGGGCGCCGGTGGAGCGGAGGGTGCGGTTATGGTCAGGTCGGCGAGTTTCCAGTCGCCAGTGAAGTCCATGTGCGCGAGTTGTTCACCCGTGCCGACGAGCACCGCGCCCGGCGGGACGCGGCGTTTGACCATGTCGGTTGTTTCGAGTATCGCCTGGCCTTGTTCGGAGAGCTGTTTGACCCGGGTCAGTGCGTTGGGTACGCCCCACACCGTGGTGAGCAGCATGAGTATGGTCCCGGTGGCGGCGGCGGCGATTTCGCTGCGGCGGGTGATGAGGCGCAGGAGGAGGATGGCGGCGATGATGTAGACCGGCAGTGTGGGCAGGAGGAAGCGCATCGACATTGGGTCCGGGGGCCAGTAGTAGGCGAAGTAGAGAAGCGTCGGAGCCAGGGCGAATATGAACAGGATGAGGCCGAGCCGCCGTTGCCCGCGGACGAGCCACAGTGTTATGATGCCGATTGTGCCGGTGACGAAGGCGGGTCCGGTGCCGTCGGTGAGGAGTCGGCGCAGGTAGGGCAGCGCGTTGCTCGTGAAGTGCGAGAGGCTGAACGCGACCTGTTCGCCGGTCTGCGCGTACCCGATTGTGAGCCAGCCGCCCCAGGTCTGTCGGTTGACGAACAGGAGCAGGGCGACCGGGATGGCCGCGGCGACGAGTGCGAGGAACGCGGTGCCGAGCCACCTTCGTCCCTGGCCGAGGTGGAGGATGAGCCAGAGCAGGAACCCGACGCCGAGTACGGCTTCGGGGTAGCGGACCGCGGGAATCGAGCCGAACATCAGGCCCGCCCCAAGTGCGGGCAGAACCCCGCCGGATTCGGACCATCGGTGGAGGAAGACGAGCCCCCACAGGAACAGGCAGGCGACCGCGATGTGCGCGCCGCCCCAGTGGACCTGCTGGTTGACCACGGGCAGGACCGCGAGCATCGTCGCTGCGGTGACCGCCCACCAGCCCCCGGTCAGCCTGCGTACAACGAGGAACATCGCAACCAGGGCCAGCATCGCGAGCACGAGGTTGGTGGCCAGCGCGCCGGTCGGCCCGGCGATCAGGTAGCCGGGCAGGAGCAGGGCCGGGAACCCGGGGCCGTATACCGGGTGGACGCGGTTCGCGGCGGTGGCGAGCCAGTGGGCGCCGACGTACTGCACCGGTGACCCGGGTGTGAAACCGGTGCCGCGGGTCTCGGCGAGCAGCCGGGTCTGCATGAAGTAGCCGTGCGCGTCCGGGCCGGTGAGCGAGGGTCGGAACAGGAACAGGTTGAAGGCGATGAAGGCGGTGGCAAGCAGGATGAAGACGAGGACCGGCGCTGTGCCGCCCGGGTCTATCGCCTGCGGAGCCGGCCGGGGTCGTTCACTGTCCGGGACGTCGGTGGTCGGGGCACGGTTGGGGTCGGTTGGTCGGACGTTGATCTGCATGTGCCGAGTGGTCTACTCTTCGTTGACCGTAACTGCGGTCAGGATGAGGTTCTTTATGATTATCTTCTTTCTCGTATGTCGACTGCTCCTGTCAATCGTAGGCGAGGACAACACGTAGTCAAGGATGCGCATTGCCTCACGTAAGAACCACATGAAATCGATTCATTGCCTCATATAAGAA
>CBDUZK010000394.1:0-1842 GCA_965371675.1 uncultured bacterium
GTCGAGGCTGCTGGTCTGGGAGACTGCGACCGCGCGAGGCTCGTCCGAAAGGACCCCGAAGGTGTATTCATTGACTACCTATCCGTTGCGCCTAGGAGTCTACTCAATACTCAATCCAGCCAGGATTTCACCGGAGACGACCCCGAGGAATACGGCGACCTCCTCGAGAAACACAAAGAGTTCACGCAGAAGCTGCTTGGGAAGGCACTTTGCCTCCCGAAGGGACCCGAGCGTGATAGTATCCTCTGCAAAGCCCGCTGGCTCAAGAATTACCACAATGAGGTCATTGACCGAATCCCGCGAGGGGTGCTGGCATCCCTGAAACTCGAAAGGGACGAACTGCTTGTGGCCTAGCCTGCTCCCGGGAAACTTGTGATGCTGCCCACGGAACAAGCGGTGGCCGTGGCGCTTTCTCGCCATGAAGATTGACAAGGAAAACGGACAGACGAAGTTGGATGGGTAGGAGAATGTCTAGTGACAAGACCTGACCCCGAAGCCCCCGATGAATGACACTGGCTCGACAAGGAAATGGTGGCTACTCCTAACTCCCCCCTGATTTCCCCGATTCTCCACGCCAACGCTGGTTCCCGACCATGAATTGGCTGATCGGTTTGGTGGTTGCGTGGATGCTACTTGCCCTTGTCTGGGCAGCGGTAGATGCCGTCCGCGAGAAACTTAGCCGGTGGGTCAACGGAGTACAGGGGGCGGCCAGTAATCCAACGCGATGTCGAGAATGCACAGGAACCACTGCCGAGTCGAAGCAGCAACGCGCCAACGAGGAGCGACGGAGGGCGGCGGCCGAACGACGCAGACGCACTGAGGAAGAGGAACAAAGGAGGACCGCCGACGAGCGCAGGCACGCTAAGGTGAAGCACGACGTGGAGAAAAGGTTTGAGGAATACCGTGAGCAGCTTGCCAGGGAGGAGCGCGAGAAGGAAGAGAGGGAACGCGAGGAGGAAGAGAGGGAGCGCAGACGCGTCGAGGAAGAGGAACTGCGCAGAAAAAGAGAAGAACTCAGGCGCGCCGAAGATAAAATCGAGCGTCAACAGCGGCGGGCCGAGCATCTCAAGAGCACCCAACTGCCGAACTTCTTGATAAACCTGCACCCACGCAAATTCGAGCTCTTTGTCTGCGAGGTCTACAGGAAGCTAGGATGGAAAGCCTACCCCACGCCATATGCCGGGGACGGCGGGGTCGATGGATTCCTGCGACGGGAAGGCGAGCTGTATCTGCTTCAGTGCAAACGCGTGAAGGGCAGCGTAGGGTGTCCAGTGCTGCAGCAGTTGAGCGGCTGCATAGCCCACCATCGCGCTGCAGGCGGGATAGTAGTCACGACCGGAAAGGTCTCAAGGCAAGCCCGCCAGTGGGCGGCCGGGAACCACATAGAGATTGTCGGTCTCCATCGCCTCGTTCAGATGGTGCGAAAAGCCTACCCAGAGGACGAAGTCGTGCCCGCCGACTGGCATCCCAGTCGCTAGCTTCGCCCCTCTTCTCCTCTACCGCCCGAAGATTGCGGAGTCCGGTCCCGTTCGTTGCCCGCAGACAGCTTGACATCCTACCTTTCTGAAGCATCCTGTCCCATGCACAAGACTACCGTACCTGGTTTGATGCTCGCAACACTCCTAGCTCTTGCCCTTGCCCTCGCCTGTCCGCTGACCGCGCAGACAACCTTCCAACGCACCTACGGCGGCACGGACGACGACTGGGGCCGCTCGGTGGCGCAGACCGCAGATGGCGGCTACGTCATCGTCGGCCGAACGCGGTCCTTCGGTGTCGGCGGCATGGATGTCTGGCTCATCAAGACCGACGCATCCGGCGACACCATCTGGACCCGGACCTACG
>CBDUZK010000395.1:0-1841 GCA_965371675.1 uncultured bacterium
TGCCACGTCCTCGATGATGTCCTGCTCGTGCAGGATGTCGGCCCGGTACGCCGGGCTTTCGACCGCCACCCGACCTTCTTCCGGCTTCGCGCCGTGGCGCAGTTTCTCAAGGCACCGGGCGACTGCCGCCGCGTCGAGACCAAGCCCGAGCACCCGGTTCGCGGCCGCGGGGTCAAGCACAGTCCGGGTCGGCTCCAGGTTCGGGGTTGTTTCGACCGTCCCGCCCGGGTAGGTCACCTCGACCGTCTCGATACTTCCGCCCATGTCCCCGAGCGCCGCGACCAGCACGTTCAGGCTCCGCGCGACCGCGTTCCGGTCAGGCCCGGTCACGTCGATGAACACATCCCGGGTCCCGGTCGTCACCCCGGTCTCGTCGCTGTTGATTATCGGCGGCATCGACAGCACCCGGCCATCGGAATCGACCAGCAGCGGGTACGCCGCCATCCCGGACAACAAGTGGGCGTAATCCCTGCCCTTCGGGTGCTTCTCAAGAATCTCACGCGGGGTCAGGCTGGCCTCCGGGTTCTCCGGCAGGCCGAACAAGGGCACGAACTTCAGCTCATCCGGCTTCACCGGCCGGAATACGAACCCCGGCGTCACCGTTGCCAGGTCGTACATGCCGATTGACGCCCGGCGCCGGTCCCGTCCCAAAGCCCAGTGCAGGTTCTCCTGCATCTTCATCAATATCCGCAGGCTCTCATCATCAAGCCCAAGTCCCCGCACCACCGCGGCGACGATGTAGGGCCGGATGTTCTCCATACCCGGTTTCACCTCAACCGTGAACCCGGACGGCTTCAGGTCCCAGGTCCTCAGCCCGGTTTCAATCCCGAGATACCCGCGCAATGCCCGGGCCAGCCCGGCCACGTCGAACATGTCCGGCCTTACCGGCAGCAGGTCAATCCGCACCACTTCGCTCGACCCGATGTCCTCCAGCCCGCCCGCGCCGCAAGCCGCGCACAGGTTGTTGAAATCCTCGTGCTCCAGGGCCTCGGTCACGTGCCCGCACCGGCCGCACCGATACCGCGTCACCTTGGCGTAGCCCTCGACGTCATTGCCAAGGTTCTCCAGGGCCAGGCGCAGCTCGTCCCGGTCAATCTCCCGGCCGACCAGTTGCGTCAGCCGCGCGACCGGTATCCCGACTAACGGCACAACGCACTCCCTTTCAGCCAGTCGATGTCCGACAGGTACAACTTGCGGATGTCATCCAGCCCGAAACGCATCATCGCAATCCGCTCGACCCCGCCGCCCCATGCCAGCACCGGCACCTTGCACCCGAGCGGCAGCGTCACCTCGGGCCGGAACACCCCGGCCCCGCACATCTCCACCCAGCCCAGGTCCCCGAGCTTCGCGAACACCTCGACGCTCGGCTCGGTGTACGGGAAGAACGACGGCCGGAACCGCACCTCCTCGGCGCCCATCTTCCGGTAAAACTCGTTCAGAATCCCGAACAGGCTCGCCAGGTCCGCCTGCTCGTCGATGATGATGCCGTCAATCTGGATGAACTCGGCCAGGTGGGTCTGGTCCACGTTCTCCCGCCGGAACGTCCGGCCGATGGAAAACACCTTCCTCGGCGGGTTCGGGTCCCGGGCCAGCTCGCGGATTGTCGCCGCGGTCGTATGGGTCCGCATCACTAACCGCTCGGCCACTCGTTTCGACCACTTGTACCGCCACCCGGTCGAACCGGTGTCCCCGCCGTCCTCATGGGTCCGCGCAATCTTCCGCACCAGTTCTTCGTCCGGCAGCCGCCCGCGCTCCGGGTTGCCGACGTAGAAAGTGTCCTGCATCTCCCGGGCCGGGTGGTCCTGCGGCTGGAACAGGGCGTCGAACACCCAGAACGAAGT
>CBDUZK010000396.1:0-1839 GCA_965371675.1 uncultured bacterium
ATACAGCATATCTTCGACTATCCGGCCCACGTACAACTGCTGCACCTTGCGCCGGACCGCGGCCAGTTGCTGTTCCATGGTCAGGTCGGTATCAGGTTTGCGTCGCTTGCGGAGCCCGGGTTTCTTCTCCTCAGCCTGCTTCGCAGGTTCGACGCCAAGGTGTCCGGCAATCGCGTCGAACGACGCGCCGCACGCTTTCAGGAAATCGGCAATCAACTCAAGACCCGGACGCGGCATGTGTCCACGCTCCAGCCTGCTGATGACCTTAGCCAGGTTGCGGCCTCTGCGTGGCATTCGGGCAGCCAGTTCCTCCTGGGTCAGTCCCGCAGCCCGGCGCAGCTCTCTCAGTCTGCGCCCGAACCCGGTGGCGGAATCTGGTTTCGGCACGCTGTCATCCATCGTTACGAGTCTACCAAAAGGTAGAGTCAGGGCAAGCCTGAAGCCGGTCTGGAGACGTGCACTGCGAAGCCCTTGAATATACTGTGTTTGCGGCACTTAGCTATGGAGTTGCGGGTCTGAAACCAATACCCAGGGGCCATAGGGGGAGTGCCCCTGACTGTGATTCCCTTCGTCGTTCTCCGGACCACTCTCAGGACCATCATCCGGGTCATGTTCCCGGTCACTTTCCGGGTCATTCTCCGGCTCATCTCACCCGTGATTCTTCGAGTCACTTCACCGGTCATCCGGAGAGGCATTGTCCGGAGCATCCCCCGAACCATTTCCCGAGTCATTTCCCGGATCATCTTCCGAATCACCTTCTGAGTCATCTTCCGAGTCACCTTCCGGGACGCCTCCCCGGTCATCCTCCAAGACACGGCCCGCGTCACCGGTCCGGAAGCTACGGGGGACAGGAAGTCGTATCCCGGAAACCCGGGCTTACTTCGCCCCGAACACGGCCAGCAGGGCGTCGGCTACGGTCGGTATCTCGTCTTTGCGCAGGGTGCGGAAGTCAAGCAGGTACTCGCCGTGCTCGACCCGGCCGAACACCGGGGGCCGATGCTGACGCATCCACCGCGCCAGGTCGTCGACGCTCATCTTCTGAGGCCGGATTACCACAACCCTTGAATCAAGGCTTTCGGTCGCCAGGGACCCGCCGCCGAATTCGGACAGCGAGGGCCGGACTTCGATTTCTGCCGCGCCCGCCAGCTTGTTCTTGACCCGGCGCGCGAGGCTCTGTGCTTCCTGCTGCATCTGCTTCACCGACTTGAACAGAATCTGGTACAGAAGGTGCTCCTCCAGCAGTCGCGGCTCGTCCAGGAACAACTCCAGGGTCCGCTCAAGGACGGCAAAGGCGAGTTTGTCGCACCGCATGGCCCGGGTCAACGGGTGTTTCTTCATCTTCGCGATGTGCTCCCGCTTGCCGACGATAATCCCGGCCTGGCACGCGCCAATCAGCTTGTCGCCCGAGAAGCAGGCGACCGCGGCACCGGTCTGCATCGACTCCTGCACCAGCGGTTCCTTCGGCAGCCCGAACCTCGCCAGGTCGATGAGCGCGCCTGAACCCAGGTCGTCAACCACCGGGATGCCGCGTTCGGTGCCCAGCGCCACCATTTCGTCGAGCCCGACCTCCTTGGTGAAGCCGGTGACGCGGTAGTTGGACATGTGCACCCGGAGCAGGGCCCCGGTCTCCTCGGTGATGGCGTTGCGGTAGTCCCGCAGGTGAGTCCGGTTGGTGGTGCCGACCTCGACCATCCGGCACCCGCTCTGTTTCATCACGTCCGGAATCCGGAACGCCCCGCCAATCTCGATCAGCTGGCCCCGGGACACAATCACTTCCCGGCCCGCGGCCATCGACGAGAGAATCAGCAGGGTCGCCGCGCAGTTGTTGTTCACGACGTG
>CBDUZK010000397.1:0-1838 GCA_965371675.1 uncultured bacterium
CCTCAAGTCCGGCGGGACCGCCACCTGCGGCGGCTACACGTTCAAAGACGGCGTCGCCAAGCTGATCGACGTCCGGTTCGAAGGCACCGAACTGCCCGAGGACAAAGCGAAACAACCCGAGGCGGCAGTCTCGCTCGCCAACGTCCTCTACGTTATTCCCGGCAAGCTCTAGCGACGCACAACACACCAGGCTCCACGCATCACGCCGGATTCCGGCGTCGCGCGTCAGACGTTGAGCGTCAAGCGTAGTGCATCCTTCAGAACGCGTCCTCGTTCGCCGGGTCAATCACCTGGCCGATACGGTCCGCGAGACGCTCGACTTCCTCGACTACGACTTCACAGGCAAGAAGGTCTGGGTCAAACCCAACCTGCTCGGACCTCATCAACCTGAACGCGGGGTCACGACCGACCCGGAACTGGTCCGCGCCGTAGTCCGCGAACTCAAACACAGGGGCGCTGCCGGAATCGTCGTGACCGACAACCCGGGCGGCAGGATCAGGGGTGGGCTGGCCGCGTTCCTTGCGTCAACCGGAGTACCCGCGGCCAGTGAAGGCTGCTTCCGTGGGCTGGATCGAACCCCGGCAACCCTGCCGCTCCAATCCCGGTTCATCCACCGCATACCGGTCGCCCGCACCCTTTTCGAATGCGACCTAGTGCTCAACCTGCCGGTATTCAAGACTCACAGCCTCACCATCCTCACCGGCGCAACCAAGAACCTGTTCGGCATCATCCCCGGTGACTACAAGTCGACCCTGCATGGCAAGGCGGCGACCGCGACCCGGTTCGCCGAACTGCTGGTCGACATCTACCAGGCGGTTCCGGTCCCGATGCTCCACATCATGGACGCACTACGCGGAATGGACGGCCAGCAAGGCCCGGGCGGCGGCCGGGTGTTGAACATCGGGAAACTCCTCGCGGCCCGGAACGGCGTGGCGCTCGACGCGGTGATGGCGATGATGGCCGGGACTGAACCGAACCGCATCCCGACGCTCCGCATCGCCGGCGAACGCGGACTCGGCCCGATTGACCCGGCCGACATCGACATCCACGGCGACTTCGAGCGGATTCGCGGCTTCCGGCTGCCCGCTTCCGGCCTGACCGACATCCTGACCATGTCCTTCGCTGTTCTCTTTCCCATGTTCCGCCGCGAGCCGATACTGAACCGCAGGTTGTGCACGAAGTGCGGATCCTGCGCCGAGGTATGCCCGGTCCGCGCCATCAGGCTCAATCCATGGCCGGCAATCAACCGGAAACAATGCATCTCCTGCTTCTGTTGTGCCGAGATGTGCCCCACCAACGCCATGACCATCTCCACGGCCCGGCGCGCCCTCTGGAACCGGGTTACCGGCCGCTAGACTTTTCTCGTCTCAACAGCGCAATCGCCCGCCGGATCAGCCGCTGATTCTCGGCCATGTTGGTCCAGGCCGACGCGCCGGACGGGTGAGGCAACGGGATGACGACTGTGTTCCGGCCCTGCACCGCCAGATCGAACCGGCGCCCGATCACCTCAACCAGCCTCCGTTTGCCCAGGAACCGTTCGATTGCCAACCCTCCGACCGGAACCAGGACCACGGGTTCGACAAGCTCCAGCTCCTGTTCGAGAAACGGAGCGCAGTCTGCCAACTGCTTCCGACCCGGACGCAGGTCTCCGCGCACGCCTTTCCCCGGGAAGCATTTCATCACCGCGGTCACATAGCAGAACGACCGGAACCTGTCCTCGTCGAACCCGGCCTGCGCCAGCCACGCGAACAATCGCTTGCCGGGCCGGCCCGGCAAACGGCCGTTCCAGCGCAATCTCCTGCTTCCCCGGCGCCTGCCCGACCAGGATCCACTCCGGC
>CBDUZK010000398.1:0-1836 GCA_965371675.1 uncultured bacterium
GGGCCCGGCTCGGCAGCATCGGGCCGTACACGCTGCTGATGAAGCGCAAGCCTTCCGGCCGTTTCACGCTTACCGCGCATACCCGGAACGCACTCGCGGAGTGGTTCGAGCGCGCGATCGCGCTGCAGGACGCAATCAGCCTGTCCCCGACGCGAATCCGCAGGCTGAGCCACCTGGTCCTGCACCATTCGACCGCCGGGGTGTTCGTCCACGAAGCGCTCGGCCATAACTTCGAGGCCGACATCGTGAAGGCCGGCGGGTCCGGCATCATCGACCAGCAGGGCAAGCCGCGCGGTGAGATTGCCTGTACGGACGTGCACATCATGGACGGCCCGCTGTCCGACGACTTCACCCGCGGGTTCGGCACCGAGTACATCGACGATGAAGGCGTCGAGGTGACCAGCAAGCTGCTCGCGCGGAACGGCAGGGCGGTCGGCATGATCCACAACCGCGAGACCGCGGCCTACTTCGACCAGGCGCCGAACGGCGGTGCGTTCTCACAACTGGGCGATACCCGGATCCCGCGCATGTCCAACACCTACATCATGCCCGCGTCCCGGGACAACTGGCGCCGCAGCCTGAAGGAGCTGATTCGCGACGTGAAGTTCGGCATCGTACTGATCGGCACAACCGGCGGCGCGGTGTCCAAGGACGGCATGTCTTCCTCGGTCCAGCTCGGCTACCTGGTGGAGAACGGGAAGGTCACGAAGACCGTGAAGCCGTCGAACTTCAGCGCGCAGACCATGTACGCGCTGCGCTACGTGGACGGGTTCGCCGGCCCGCTGGAGATATCCAGCGTCGGCTTCTGCGGCAAGGGCCAGACCCGGTACGTGAGCGAGGGCGGCCCGACCTGGACCCGGATCCGCAACAACAAGTACGTCGGCCTCTCGGTACAGGGGTGAATCATGAATCTTGAACAGTTCGCTCGCAAGGCAATCAACCTCGCCCGCAGCATGAAGCTGGACGACATCGAATTGCTGCTGACCGAGACCCGTTCGCTCGGTGCAACCATCGAGAACCGGGACGTGACCCTCGAACTCGAAGAAGGCATCTTCACCGCCGGGGCGCGGGTGCTGAAGAACGGCCGACTCGGCTACGTGCCGGTGACCGAACCGGATATCAACGCGCTCCGGACCGGGATCCGGGCCGCGCTGACCACGGCCGGTCCGGCCCCGTTCGACCGGTTCGCGGTCATCGACAAGCCGGCCGCCAATCTCAAGACCTGGGACCCGAGGGTCGCCCGCCTGGTCGAAAGCCCGCGCCGGGTCAAAGACTTCGCCCGCGACGTCATCGACCGGGCCTGGGCCACAAAACGGGTCGAGACGTTTGAGGGTGGCATCGGCATCAGCGCGGGGAATCGGCTCGTCACCACCATGCACAGCAAGCGGCCCGCGGTCGCCCGGCGCACCAGCTTCTCGGTGTTCGCGGAGGTGAACTCCAGCGACTTTGACTTCGTCACATCGCGCAACCTGCCCGACCTCGACCGGGCCGCGAAGCTCGGCGCCGCGGTCGCCCGGTCCCTGCCGAAGCAACGCACCACGCCCGAAGCCGAGAAGCTCAAGGGCAAGACCGTGCCGGTCATCATCCACCCGGTGATGGTCGAAGGCATGCTGCGCACCCTCGTCGCCGAACACCTGTACGCCTCGACCGCGCAGGACGGCATGTCCCGGTTCAAGGTCGGGGACCGGGTCGCCGGTGAACTGGTCACGCTCGCCGACGACATGACCGCGCCCTGGTCCGGCAGCACGTTCCCGACCGACGATGAGGGGACCCCGGCCCGGCGCACGATCGTGATTGAGGAAGGCGTGCTGCAGACCTGGCTCTACGACCGGGCCT
>CBDUZK010000399.1:0-1829 GCA_965371675.1 uncultured bacterium
GGGGCTGAATCTACCGTCACTTTCGGGGCGTTTTGCCCCACTTTGGGCCAAAATGGCCTGCTTCTGGGGTATCGGGTTACTGATTACGGAGGCAATTGGCTGTCGGAATGAGGCTGTTGGTCGCTAAGTGCACCAGGAACCGATAGTTAGGGCGCGGAACAGGCTCGGACCGGAGTTCAGGGCCGGAGGATGACTTTCTGGGTGTAGCGGTCAATCGGGCGGTACAGGTAGTAGACCCCGGCCGGGAGCACGTCGAGCCGGTTGAGCCCGGGCGTGAGTCGCAGGACCCGGCGGCCGGTGACGTCAATCAGGTCCGCGGGGTTGGTGCCGAGCAGGGTTATTTCCCGGCTGATGAGCGTGGGTCCGGTCTTGCCGATTGCGGCATGGACCGGCACCGGGCAGTGTAACACCGCGATTTCGCTGTAGCCTGCGTGATACAGACGGTGGGACGCGTACGAGAAGGCAAGACCAGCCCGGCCTTCCGCGACGTTGAACCGGGCGATGATTGTGTCGGTCGCGCCGTCGACAACGACGAGCACGGTATCGTACGCATAGTAGAAGCGGTTGGCGTCCGGGTCGTAGAGCGTGCCTGTCCCGTGGCCGTCGGCAGGCAGGCGGGCGAGTACGCTGTCGTCCGTGCAATCGACGATGATGACGTGGCCTGCCACTTGAGCGTAGAGTCTGTTGTCGATGGTGTTGATGCAGAGTTCTTCGGCCGGACCCGGGGATTCGAGGTCCACGATGCCGATGATGTTCTCCCGGGCCGGGTCGACCACAACCAGGTTGTTGCCGAACGCGGCGTAGACCCGGCCGTTGACCGGGTTGTAGCAGATGGCGCGACCCCAGCCGGAAACAGGGATTGAAGCTGCTACGGTATCGCCTACGATGCTGCCGATGATGCCGTCCTCTCCGTTGGCCGCGAACCAGGCCCGGCCGGCCGAGTCGCAGCACAGACCGCGCACGTAGAACTCCGGCATGATGGTCCGCGCGACGTTGTCGGTTGCGCAGTCGATGATGGTGATGAGGCTCCCGTAGAAGGTGGCGACATAGAGCCGGTCCGCGATTGTAGACAGGCAGGCTATTGGTGAATCACCGTGCAGTTCGATGCGGGCGACAATTGTGTCCGCGGCACAATCGAGAACCACGACTTCGTCCTCCCCCACGCAGTAGAGCTTGTTGCGGTCTTCGTGCAGGAAGAGTCTGGACTGGTTACCGTGGTGCACCTCTGGGAAGATGTTGACCCGGCGCAGGACCTGGCCGGACGCTTCATCGATGACGGAGAGCATGCCGTAGCCGTCCAGGGCGTATAGCTTGCGTTCTTGCTCGTTGGCCGCTATGTCTCTGAGTTCGAACGCAGTCCGGACCGTATGTCGGATGGTGTCGCCCGTGCCGTCAATCAGGTCGACCCGGGCATCTTCGCTGACGCAGAGTATGGTGTTGGAGCGCGGGGAGCACGCGGGCGCCATGGGCTCACGGCCGACCGGGATGTCGGCAGCCCAGGTGTCGTCCGGGTCGAGCACAACGACCATTTCGCCTTCCTCCAGGGCGATGTAGAGTTTGCTCGCGGTCGGGTTGTAGCAGAGCGTTCCCCACCCGTCACCGAACTGCTCGCGCATGATTGAGCGGCCGGCGATGACGTCGAACACCTCCAGTTCACCGTCGCCTTCGTCCCATGAGTAGATCCGCGTACCGGTGGGGTTGGCACATATGGCTGACGGTGTGGCATCGAAGCCGGTAAAGGGGATG
The DNA here is from genome assembly GCA_965371675.1 of uncultured bacterium. Classification (GTDB taxonomy): domain Bacteria; phylum Hydrothermota; class Tepidihabitantia; order Tepidihabitantales; family Tepidihabitantaceae; genus DSBX01. The sequence continues at coordinate 1,747 of CBDUZK010000399.1, forward strand.
GCATTGACAATGCTGTCCGTGGTGCAGTCGATGACGTAGAGTTCGGTGTCGTCGTCGGGGTCAACCGCGCAGTAGATGCGGTT
>CBDUZK010000400.1:0-1827 GCA_965371675.1 uncultured bacterium
GGGTGTCCCCGATATTCCCAAGATAGACGCGAAGACGGCAGAAGTCAATGAGGAATCGAGGGTTGACAGAGGTGGCTGTGCGGTGGCATAATAGGACGAGGGCACCGTCGGGGTGAGGTGACGCGCCGTGCCGCTCGATGTTGCCGGCCCTGCGTTTCAGTTGGGTGTGGACGACAGAGCGAAGGTCGTGATCCGTAGATAGGAGGAGGCGATGAGAGCGTTCTTTGTCATTCTGTTTGCGCTGGCGCTTGCGTCCACGTCGGCCACGGCCGACACGACGAGCGTCCGTCCGACCGACATCATCGCGCCGGCGGGCGCGGTCGACTCGGGCGTCGTACTCGCGCCGGTCGCCGTGGTTCGGAACCTGAGCGACGAGGTCGCGGACAGCGTCCACGTCACGTTCGAGGTACGGGGCCTGTGCCGGGTTGTCATCTACCACGACGAGACCCACGTGCTGAACCTCGGCCCGGCGGAGAGCGAGACGCTGTCGTTCTCGAACTGGGTGCCGACCGGGCGGGACAGCCTTGAGGCGGTGGTGTGGACCTGCTGGGCCGGCGACTCGGTGCCGGAGGACGACACGCTGAGCGGGCGGTTCATGGTCCGGACGCACAACATCGGCATCACGCAGATCCTTGCGCCGCCGAGCGTGGCCGATTCCGGGGTTGCCTACTTCCCCCGCTGCCGGGTGTACAACTACGGCACGCAGGCGGAGACCTTCGACGTGAGCTTCCGCATCGGCAACTACCACAGCGTATCGCCGGTTGTGAACCTGGCGCCGAACTTCATGCGCATCGTCACCGCGCCCGACAGTTGGCTGGCGATGCCCGGCGTCTGGGTCTACAGGATCACGCTTGTACCGCTGAACCGTCCACCGCTGCCGTCGTGGGTGGATACCATTGTCGTCCATGGCGGGCCCCGGGACGTCGCCATCGAACAGGTGCTCGCGCCCATCGGAACCCTCGACACGACCACGGTCATCCGGCCGGCGGCGCGGATTGCCAACTACGGCGGGAGGCTAGAGTTGCTGGCGCTGACGATGAGCATCCACGCGCCCGGCGGCTCGCTGGTCTACTCGGACTCGGCCTGGTTCGCGCTGGCGGGCGGCGCCAACTACGTCGTCGTGCTCGACTCCACGCGGTTCCGGATTCCGGGCGAGCACAGCTGCGCCTGTTCGCTGTACACCGTGCGCGACACAATGCTGCGCCACAACCGCTCCTGGACCTTCCTCGTTACAACCGGGTCGGGCCTGGCCGAAGGCAACGCCGGTCGGGTACCGATTGCCGGCGCGGCGACGGTGGTGCGCGGGGTGCTCTACGTGGGGCTTGGGACACGATCCGATTTCTCCGAGCAGAAATCGGTCATGTCCCGCGCCGTCCTCCTGGACATCTCCGGCCGCAAGGTCGCCGACCTCGTCCCCGGGCCGAACGACGTCTCGCAGCTGTCGCCCGGCGTCTATTTCGTTTGCCCGAAGGGACAAAGGGACGAAGGGACCAAGGGACAAAGCCGGAAGGTCATAGTCGAGTAGCGGGCCGAGGATAATGGGGACGCTAACCGTCTTCAGAGACATCGGTGGCAGTTGGGCCATCGAATCTAACAAACGCTGCTGCGTTACTTAGCCCGGCGAGACCCTCCAAAGGAGGGCGATTGGGGAAGCCGCTAGGGGGGTAGCCCCGGGGATAGCCCCCCTGGTGGCTATCCGAGTGGCTAGGATAGCGGTTATCCATGCCGTTACCCTAACGGCTAGGCTAGCGGCTAGCCTAGCGGCCAGGATAATAGCAGTCTAAACCATACGGGGAACCACTTGGATAGTCATCCGGGTAGCGGCTA
>CBDUZK010000401.1:0-1824 GCA_965371675.1 uncultured bacterium
CTCATCGCCCGGGCCGCGGCGGAAGAATGGCTCTGTGTCTTCGAACACGACCCTGACGTCGCCGTCGGCCGGATTCGCGAGTCCAATGGCCGCTACCTGACCGAAACCACCATGCCCGCTGACAGAAGGAGTTGAACCCATGAGCAGTGCTGACTGGCGCGAACGCTACAAGGACAAGCTCGTCGGTGCTACCGAAGCCCTGAAGGCCCTGAAACCCGGACACCGGCTGTTCATCGGTTCCGCCTGCGGTGCTCCCCAGCAACTGGTCCAGGCCCTGACCGAAATGCCGATTGAGGATGTCGAAATCACCAGCCTTCTCACCCTGGGCGTCGCACCCTACACCCAGGAGGCGCTCTCCGGCCGTTTCCGGGCGAACTCATTCTTCGTAAGCCAGAACGTCCGGGATGCGGTGAACGAAGGCCGGGCCGACTACACACCCATTTTCCTGTCCGAAATCCCGGCCCTGCTGCGTTCCGGCCAGCTCCCGATCGACATCGCCCTGATCCAGGTGTCGCCGCCCGACTCACACGGCTTCTGCAGTTTCGGCGTCTCGGTCGACATCACCAAGCCGGCCGCGGAATCCGCCCGCCACGTCATCGCCGAAGTCAATCCACAGATGCCGCAGACTCGCGGCGACAGTTACATCCACGTCGACCGGGTCGACTTCCTGGTCGAGAACGATACCCCGGTGCTCGAGTTCAGGACGCCCGGTGAAAGCGAAATCGCCCGCCGGATCGCGCGCAACGTCGCCGACCTGATTGAAAACGGCTCCACGATCCAGATCGGCTACGGCGGCATTCCCAACGCAATCCTCGGCTATCTCAAGGACAAGCAGGACCTCGGGGTCCACACCGAAGTGTTCTCCGACGGCATCATCGACCTGATCGACCTCGGTGTCATCAACAACCGGCTCAAGACGCTTCACCCCCGCAAGATCATCGCCTCGTTCGCAATGGGCAGTCAACGACTCTACGACTACATCGACAACAACCCGATGTTCGAGTTCCACCCGGTCGACTACACGAACGACCCGTACGTCATCGCCCGGAACAACAAGATGGTATCAATCAACTCCGCCCTCGAAGTAGACATGACCGGCCAGGTCTGCGCTGACTCGGTCGGCTTCCGCTTCTACTCCGGCATCGGCGGCCAGCTTGACTTCGTGCGAGGGGCGGCCCGCTCGCGCGGCGGCAAGGCAATCATCGTCCTCAAGTCCACGCGCGACAACGAACAGTACTCACGCATCGTCCCGGTGCTGAGCGAAGGCGCCGGCGTCACCACGTCACGCGGCGACGTCCACTGGATCGTGACCGAATGGGGCGCCGCCTACCTGCACGGCAAGTCGATCCGCGAGCGAACCCTCGCGCTCATCTCAATCGCCCATCCGAAGTTCCGACCCGAACTGCTCCGGCTGGCCAAGGACCGTCACTACGTATATGCGGACCAGCCCGAGTCGTCCCTGCTGGAGGCCCGGTATCCGGATGAGTTCGAAACCACGGTTCAGACCCGTAACGGCCTCTCGGTCTTCATCCGGCCGATTCGGCCGACCGACGAATCCAAAATGCGTGACCTGTTCTATGCGTTCTCGAAGGAAACCGTCTTCTACCGGTTCTTCAGCTACCTGAACGCAATGCCGCACGACAAACTGTCCAAGTTCGTCAATACCGACTACGAAAGTGAAATGGCACTCGTCGCCGCCCTCAAGCAGGAACAGACCGGCGAGGAACGGCTGATCGGCTCGGTCCGCTACTACGTGGACAAGGCGACCGGACTGGCCGAGTTCGCGATCACGGTTGACGACGAACACCAGAACCAGGACATCGG
>CBDUZK010000402.1:0-1813 GCA_965371675.1 uncultured bacterium
CGTCCGGTTCCTTTTTGCCCGATGCTGCGTGGTTGAACAAGCCGGCGGCGAGTCGCGCGAACATGCCAAGTGACGGCACCTCCTCCAAGTCGGCATCGTGGATGTATTCACTGCATTTCGCCCAGCACTCGTGCAAGGGAACACCTGCTTCCTTCAATCCCTCGTGGACCATGTGGACAAGCCTCGATGTCGACGAGTTGTCGGTGAGCACTAGCTCTGGCGAAGAGATGTACATCTCGACATGCGCCTGAAAGTGCTCACGGAGGGCGTCGAGCTCCGCGTGTATCAGGTCGTCCCGGGTTCCGCTTGCGACCTTTCGTCGCTCGAATGCACCGCGTAGACGCATGGCAGACACGGAGCGTTTGGCAATAGCCAGGGACATCCAGTCCGGATCCTCTGGTCCGTATGGAACCCACACGTCCTGTTTCAACCAAGTCTCGGTATGACCTTTGGTCAGCGCGTGGCGCGAGGCCAGCAGCGACCAAGAACACCTACTGCCTTGCGCCCACGCCTTGGCATGCTCGAGGAGTTGGTACGACACCAGGGTGAAGTTCGGCTCCAGTGTTGCACCAAGGCTTAGCCTGTGGGCAAGACGGACGAACTTGTCTCGGTGCTGGAAGGCAGCCGATTCGCGCCGATGGATGGGCGACCACGGACAGAGGACCAACTGGAGTCGAGTCAATCTGTACAGCTTGCGGTAGATGTCTAGCCAGTGCTCACGTGGCTCTTTGTGCCTGGCGCACTCAGGATTGAGGGCCTTGAGCATCTCGCTCAGTACGTTCTGGTCAAGATAGATGAGCTTCTTTGAGAGCCGAGGAAGCGGGTATGTCTGGTTTCCATCGCGCCGGGAATCGAACCCACAGAGGCGGCATTTCTTCGTATAGAACTCTAGCTCTTGGCTGTCAACCGAGAAACCAGTCCCTCCGCACTTGGGGCACGTCGACAGAGGACGCGCGCTGGCTACAAGGTCAAGTGACACGTGTGGCTCCGATTCAAACCGTGGCGTACCTCTGCGCGTTGCGCAACTGCACGGACTGAGTCGTCACGGAACGATGACTACCCTGCGGACCTCGGCGAGGGTTCCGGTGTGCAGGAAGTAGACCCCGGGCGGGAGGCCTGCTGTGCAGTTGGGGCCGGGATGGAGGTTCAGAACCTTACGGCCGGAGATGTCGAGCATGACGCACGACGCACCACGCTTGACGCCGGATACTTCAGGCAGGAACAGCACGCCGCGTACGATGGTGGCCGTGGCAGGCTTGCGGGCGACCGGCGGCTCCGGCTCCGCGATTGCGATGTTCCCGTGCGCGTTGGTCTTGATGAGGTAGACGTCATCCCCGCCTGCACCGTAGGAGTTGGTTGTGCCCGCGATGACGTATCCGCCGTCCGAGGACAGCTCAACCGAGGAACCCTGGTCCTCGCCGTTGCCGCCAAAGGTTCTAGTCCAGACCGTGTCGCCCGAGGCGTCTGCCTTGATGAGATAGACGTCGAAGGAGCCCGCGCCGTGGGAGTTGGTCGTGCCCACGATGATGTATCCGCCGTCTGAGGTTTGCTGGACCGACCCGCCCGCGTCATAGCTGCTACCGTCAAAGATTCTGGTCCAGATCGTGTTGCCGGAAGCACCAGTTTTGATGAGATAGACGTCACCTTCGCCTCCGCCGTAGGAGTAGGTGCCTGCGATGACGTACCCGCCATCCGAGGTCTGCCGGACCGAACCACAGTAGTCGTCGCCGCTGCTGCCGAAGGTCCTGGTCCAGACCGAGTTGCCTGTCGCGTCTGTCTTGATGAGATAGACGTCGGCGTCTGACCCATTGTG
>CBDUZK010000403.1:0-1802 GCA_965371675.1 uncultured bacterium
TAGGCGACGTTGGCGTCGCGCCGGACGACCGCGCGACAGATGGAGGTCTTGCCCGCGCCCGAAGGCGAGGACAACACGACGAGGAACGGCCGGTGGGCCGGTTTCCGTCTACTCGACATTCCGGACCTGTTCCTTGAGCTTCTCAATTTCGCCCTTGATCTCGATGGCCCGGCGTGAAATCAGGAGGTCGCGGGCCTTGGCGGCCAGCGTGTCGGTTTCGCGCAGCATCTCCTGGGCGATGAAGTCCAGTTTCTTGCCCGAAGTGGAGGAGACGGTGATTGCCTTGAGGAAGATGCTGCAGTGGCTCTTGAGCCGGACGCACTCTTCGTTGATGTCCACTTTCTCGGAGATGAACGCGACTTCCTCGAGCAGGCGCTTCGGGTCGGCTTCGATGCCGAGACCCTTGATCTGGGCGAGGATGTTGCGGCGACGCTCCTTCAACCGCTTCGGAACTCGCTTCTCGATATGACGCACCGCTGCCTGGATGCGGGTGATGCGGCGACGCATGTCCTTGACGAGGTTTGCGCCTTCGGCGCGGCGCATCCGCGTGAGCCGGTCGAGCGCCTGATTCAGGAGCTTGCGGGTCTGACTCCAGAGCCGTGTCCGGTTCCGCTCGGACTTCTCGGCCGCAATCACGCCCGGGAACTGGAGGATGGAGTTCAGGTCCACTTCGCCGGTGATTCCGTAACGGCGCCGGAGTTCGGCGGTGAGCTTCATGTAGTCCCGGACGATACGGTGGTCGAGCCGCAGCACGGGCGCGTCCGCGCTATCGTCCATTGCTATCTGAAGCTGGACGTAGCCCCGCCGGACCTTGCGCCGGATGACGTCGCGGATTTCGCCCTCATGGCCGACCAGGGCGCCGGGCAGGCGCGGTACGATTTCCAGGTACTTGTGGTTCACCGAACGGATATCGACCACAACCTGGCTGTTCCACGGGGCAATCAGTCCTTCGGCCCGGCCGACCCCGGTCATGCTCTTGATCATCTGGTTTCCTCCATCCGCAGGTCAGGTTTGTGGCTCGTCGAGCATCAGGGTTACCGGCCCGCTGTTGACCAGGCTCACTTCCATGCGCGCACCGAACCGTCCGGTTCGAGCCCGGACGCCCAGGTAGCCCAGCTCGGACGCGAAGCGCTCGTACAATTCCCGGGCCCGGTCCGGCGCCGCGGCACCGGTGAACGACGGGCGCAGGCCCCGGCTCGTGTCGGCGTAGAGCGTGAACTGGGACACGACCAGCGCGTCGCCGCCGGTGTCGAGCAGGGAGCGGTTCATCCGGCCCGCTTCATCGTCGAAGATGCGCAGCCGGGCGGTCTTCAGGGCCAGCCGTCGGCAGGTGTCTTCGTTGTCGTCCGGACCGACGCCGAGCAGGATCAGCAGGCCGGGGCCGATTTCGCCCACGGTCGCCTTGTCCACGGCTACGCCCGCGGAACTCACGCGTTGCAGCAGCGCCCTCACCGGTCGCTCCGGTTCAGGGCGGCAATGACGCGGTCGGCGAAGGCGGGTGTCTGTTCGGTATCAGCCGCGGTAATGATGTTGCCGTCCTGGACGACCGGGGAGTGTACGTAGTGCGCGCCGACGTCGGTCAGGGTCGCGACCGCGTCCGGGTCCGGGAATGTGGTCGCCCGGCGGTTTTCGAGCAGGTCCGACCAGGCGAGAATCGGCACCGCGAGACCGATTGCGCCGACGATGCGGTCCTCGGCCGCGAACGCCCGGCAGACCGCAAACAGGGTCGAATCGCTCCAGTGCAGGACTGCGCCCGACCCGCCGATGAGCACGAGGCCGGCAAACTCACCCGGGTCGATATC
>CBDUZK010000404.1:0-1795 GCA_965371675.1 uncultured bacterium
GGTCAACCGAAGTCCGGGGTGCTGTCTTCGGTAGAACGGGTCGAGGAACTCCTTGCGGACCTCGGCTTCGTTGCAGGCCGGGAAGCGGTCGGCGGCGACGTTCCGGCCGAGGATATCGGCCGGACGGAGGCTGGAATCCGCTGCGTTGACCACCTGCTCCGAAGCCTGTATAATTAGAGGTTCTGATTGGGAAGAAAAGGGAAAGGCCTCGTCCCTGCAGCCGGACTCCGAGTCCGGTTTCACGAATCGCAACCAGGCCCTTTCCCACGATATCAAATCGGAGGGATTCGTGCAAGAACAGACCCGTCACAGCAAGCTGCTGGTCGCAGGTCTCTGGACGGTCGGCCTGACGACAATCGGTTTCATGGCAGCGGACTTCATCGTCCGGCCCACCGTCACCTGGCTGAGCCTGATGCCGGTCTACAGCCTGGCCGTCTTCGCCCTGCTCCACAGCTTCACCCACATGAACACAAGACAGGCACTCTGGTTCCTGGCCCTCGGCCTGATCCTGGCATTCGTCGCCGAGTACTTCGGCACCAACTTCGGCGCCGTATTCGGCAGCCACTACTTCGCGCGCTCCCGCGACCTCGCGGTCACTATCGGAGTGCGGCTCCCGGGCCGGGTATCGCTCGCGGTCGTGCTGAGCTGGTACTCGATGCTCTACCTGACGTTCGTGGTCGCGACTCACCTGCTGCACGCCCGCCGCACCGACGCGAGCGCGTTCGCCGCGGTGCCCCTGACCGCCGGCCTGCTCATGGCCTTCTGGCAGATAACCGCCGGGCCGATGGCAATTGCGCGGGGAACCGTGCGATACCTACAGGACGGCTTCTATCACGGCCTGCCGCTGTCCAGCTTCATCGGCTGGTTCGTCACCGCGGTGTTCATCGTCCTCTTCTTCCAGACGGTCGAACCGGACGCAGTCGACGCCCCCCGGCTGAATCGCAATGCCGGCGTCGCCCGCCTCGCGTACCTGATGTTCGGCATGACCCTGCTCTACCCGGCGCTCATGTGCTTCCGCTTCCACATGACCGGCGCCGCCTGGCTCGGAACAGCCATCATCCTGATCGGCGCGCTCGCGTTCGCAGTGCGCGATCGGGCTCCTCATCCGGTCGCCCGCCTCAGCGCGGCAACCGGTGTGCCGGCCTGACCTCCGGCTTCCTCCCGGGCCGCCCGGCATTCGTGTCGGGCGGCCCGATTCGCCGCACCGCTCCTTGACTTCCCCTGTCCCCGGCCTAGCTTCTCAATCATGCAATCACGTCAGCAACGGATTCGTACCGCCCGCCGCCGAACCAGCCTGCTTCCGCTCCTCCCCGGTCTCACCATCCTGCTCCTGCTCGGCGCCTGCGCGCAGCCCGCACAACCTGACCTCCAATCGCTCCTGGCCCGCCGCGACTTCCGGGCCGCGGTCAGGACCTGCCGTGCGCGGCTCGACCGCCAGCCTGGTGCGGCTGATGCTGCCCGCGACCTCGCCCGCGTCTACGAACGCTGGCACCGCTACGACTCAAGCCTGCACTGGTGGGACACCGCGCTCGAACTCAACCCGGGCAACGACTCGGCCCTGGACGGACGATGGAACTCGCTCTACCTTCGGGACGAAGACGACTCGACCCGGCTCGACCGCGCCCGCGCCGTAATCCGGGGCGAAGCGCTCGCGCTGCTCGCGGAAACCACGGCCGCATCGCTGACCCTGGCATTCGACGGACTATCCCGGTCCGACACCACGCTCGCACCCGCGGTCGGCCGGCTCCTCACCCGCACCTTCCCGCACGCTCCCCGCAGTTACGACATCATCGGC
>CBDUZK010000405.1:0-1794 GCA_965371675.1 uncultured bacterium
GTCTTCGGTGTCGAACAGCACCCGGGCGAGGGTTCGGGCCAGTTCGGTCTTGCCCACGCCGGTCGGCCCGAGGAAAACGAAGCTGCCGATCGGCTTCTGCCGGTCGCCGATGCCTGCCCGCGCCCGCCGGATCGCATCCGCCACCGCGCTCACCGCTTCGTCCTGGCCCACCACCCGCTTGTGGATTTCCTCTTCGAGCCGCAGTAGCTTCTCCCGCTCCGACTCGAGCATGTTCTTCACCGGGATCCCGGTCCAGTTCGCCACCACGTCGGCGATGTCTTCTTCGGTCACTTGCTCGCGCAGCAGCCGGTGGGTCTTGCCCTTCTCTTCGATCTCGGCCAGTGCCTTCTTCAGGTCCGCCATCCGGCCGTACTCCAGTTCCGCCGCCTTGTTCAGGTCGTACTTCCGCTTCGCGTCCTCGACCTCGACCGACAGCCGTTCGATCTCCTGCTTGAGCCGGGCCCGCTGCTCGACCTCCTTGCGCTCAGTTTCCCACTGGGAAGTGAGCCGCTTCTGCTCTTCCTTCAGGTCCGCGATTTCCTTCTCAATCGCCTTGCGCCGCTGCTTCGAGGCTTCATCCTTGTCCCGCTTCAGGGACAGCCGCTCCATCTCAAGCTGCATCAGTTTCCGGTCGACCTCGTCCAGCGCCACCGGCTTGGACGTGATTTCCATCTTCAGCTTCGCCGCCGCTTCGTCCATCAAGTCAATCGCCTTGTCGGGCATGAACCGGTCCGAGATGTACCGGTTCGACAGCATCGCGGCCGCAACCAGGGACGCGTCGGTTATCTGCACCCCGTGATGCACTTCGTACCGCTCCTTCAGCCCGCGCAGGATTGAAATCGTCTCCTCGACATTGGGCTGGTCCACGTACACCGGCTGGAACCGCCGCTCCAATGCCTTGTCCTTCTCCACATGCTTCCGGGACTCGTCCAGCGTGGTCGCGCCGATAGTGCGCAACTCGCCCCGGGCCAGCATCGGCTTCAGCAGGTTCCCCGCGTCCATCGCACCTTCCGCCTTGCCCGCGCCCACCACCGTATGCAACTCGTCGATGAACAGGATGATGCCGCCGTCCGAAGCTACCACCGCTTTCAGCACCGCCTTCAACCGGTTCTCGAACTCACCCCGGTACTTCGCGCCCGCAATCAACGCGCCCATGTCCAGGGCGACCACCTGCCGCTCCTTCAGGCTCTCGGGCACGTCGCCGTGCACAATCCGCTGCGCCAGCCCCTCGACAATCGCGGTCTTGCCCACGCCCGCCTCACCAATCAGCACCGGGTTGTTCTTGGTGCGCCGCGACAGCACCTGCATCACCCGCCGGATTTCGTCGTCCCGGCCGATGACCGGGTCGAGCTTCCCGTCCTTTGCCAGCTTCGTGATGTCCCGGCCGTACTTCTCCAGCGGCGCGTACTGCTGCTCGGCCGACTGGTCGGTGACGCGCTGTGACCCACGGATGTCCTTCAGTACGGAGAGCACCTTGTTCCGGTCCACACCGAACGTCTTGAACACGTGCGCCGCGTCCCCGTCCTTCAGGTTCAGGATTGCCAGCAACAAGTGCTCGGTCGAGACAAACTCGTCCTTGAACCGCTTTGCTTCCTTCTCCGCGTCCTGCAGGATCCGGTTCGCCCGGGCCGACAGGTGCAACTGCCCTGCGCCGTCGCCCGACACCTTCGGCCGGTCGCGCAACGCGGTCTGCACGTGCTGCAACACATGCGCCGGCTCCACGCCGGTCTTCTTCAGAATCTGCGGCACCAGTCCCTCTTCCTGCTCCAGCAGGGCAAGCAGGATATGCTCGGC
>CBDUZK010000406.1:0-1777 GCA_965371675.1 uncultured bacterium
GGATTCCCCAAGGAGAGCTCAAGCCTGTTGCGGTTGGCGACAGCCTGCGCAACTGGGCATGTACAACCGAAGGTCTTATCCTGTTCCCCTACAACCTTCCAGCCGTGTCTCTGAGGAAGTACGGCCGCCAGCATGCTGTACGCCAGTGGTTCGAGACCTTCCGCACGACCCTCTCCGAGAGGCCGACTTTCTCCGGGACGTTCCGGGAAGCGGGCCGGGAGATATACGAGTACCACCAGATACCTGTCTCCAAGTCGTCCAATCCGGCCAGCGTCGCGTTCCCAGAGATCGCGACCCACTACCACTCCATGTACTCGCCGGAGCACCGCGCCTTCAGCAGGGAAGCACCGATTCTCAAGCTGGCTCCTGCAGCATCTGCGCAGGGCCACCAAGTCCTGTCCGCTCTGCTCAACTCCTCACCCGTCCTCTTCTGGCTCAAGCAGGTGTGCTTCAACAAGGGTGCCGGGTCGGAAGAAGAGAAGGATCGGTTCGTATTCGCTGGCGGCAAGGTGGAGCAACTGCCGGTGCCGGACAAGGTCGCGGAGGCGCTGCGCGGAGAGTGGAATCCGCTGGCGAAGCGGCTGGCTGACCTGGCCCAGGCGTGCTGGGAGCAAGGCCAGATGCTGCCGCGGCTGGCGATGAAGAAGTTGTTCGAGAAGCCGGGCGAGGCGTACCACGACTGGAACTCGTCCTTGCCCGGGTACGAGAAACCGCACGAAGTCATCGACAAGCCGTTCACGGATGCGGATTCCCTGAGGCTGGCCTCTGACCGTGTCGTTGCCAGGCGTGAGCAGTTGCGTTCTGAGATGATTGCCCTGCAGGAGGAAATGGACTGGCTGGTCTATGCTGCCTACGGCCTGTTGCCTGAGGACCATGCAACGGTGGTTATGTCCGGCAAACCAGCACCATTGGGCAAGGACGAGCGGCCGTTCGTGTTCTGGAAGCAGGCCGAGGGCGATTTCGCCGCGGCCATCAGTCGGATCCCGACCGATTGGTCCGAGTCCCGCAAATCCCTCTGGCGTGAGCGGCTGGCCGCCATCCGGGACAATGAGCACGTCCGGCGCATCGAACAGCCGGTATACAAGCGGCGCTGGGATGAGCAGTGGAAGGTGAAGGGCCGCTGGGAATGCGGTCCGGTTGCGTATGAAGCCGAGCTACGCGCAGCGTTCGAGTGGTGGCTGCTGGAGAAGGCGGAGTGGTATCTTGAGCATAAGAAAGACGGCGGGCCGGTCGAGTTGTCGGCATGGGCCGCCGCGCTCTGGAAAGACAGCCGGGTCCGTGCCGCGACCGAGTACGTGGCCGGACCTTCCGCGAACCCGGAGGGGTTCAGTCGTCTGCTCAAGGAAGTCGTGGACAAGGAGTCTGTGCCGGACGGCATACCGTTTGCCAAGCCGTGGGACAAGCTGCCGAAGTCAAAGTACCCGGGCGTTGTCAAAGCCCGCAAGATCCGCGGCAAGCTTAACGTCCCGCGCGAGCGTTTCCACAAGCTCGACCGCACAGTCTACAGGTGGGCAGGCTTGCTGTTCAGGAAGTGATGGAGGCTCCTTATGACCCTGGAGTCAAGGAGACACGATACCCAGCTCGATACCGATTCCGCAGATGTGACTGATTGGCCGTGTTCCGCTACCCGCTCCACCCTCCAATCCCAGCCCGTAGATTGACGATTGGGGAGCCTAACTCTCTCCGATTTCGGTTCAGTCAGTGGCTGATTGCCGCTTGCCTCCTACCCCACCCCCTACCGCATTCCCCTAGCGGCCCGGGTAGCGGTCCCCCTAGC
>CBDUZK010000407.1:0-1762 GCA_965371675.1 uncultured bacterium
TGAACGCGCTCAGCTACCGGGCAATCTCCAAAAGCCTGAGTGCCTCCCGGACGGTCAGCGGCTACTTCCAAGTCCAATCGGGCGACATCAACTTCTATGTCCTCGACGAGTTGAACTACAACCGTTGGGTGAACAACCAGAGCAGTGAAGGAGAGGTAGTCATCACCCGTTCAACCTACGCGCCCTATTCCTTCATCGTGGGGACCGCCGGCACGTACTACTTCGTCCTCGACAACAAGTTCAGCCTCATAACGAGCAAGGACGTCTTCGTGTACGCGCAATCGGTCACACCGTAGCGGCGGCACACACAGGTTCCGAAGATAGCGGAGGGCGGGTTTCCCCGCCCTCCTTCTTTTCCCGGTTCCCTGTTGGCTAGGCCGGACCGGCCGGTGCGCCGATATGGAACACGTCGTTCCGTATCGCCTCGCACGTGGTCTGGCTCAGGCCGCGGGAAGCCCGTTTTGCGAGCTGGACCGCAACTTCGACATTCAGGGATTCTCCCGAATACCGGCGACGCTTCGCCCATATCTGACGCGAGAAGCTCAGGTAATCGGCCATGTTGATGACCGATACGCCCTAGGCATTCAGCGTCTGCTTGGTAAGCGTCTCGTGATAGACCAGGTCGTCGGTGGATGCGACGTTGTTCTGGAGCATTCTGGTTGTGTGCCGGAATGTCTGCAAATCGGCCGGGCGGAAAGAAAGGAAACTGCAATGGCCTTGAGCGAACAGTCAGATGGTAAGCGCATGTCCAATGAGAAGCAGACGTTTCTTCTGGACCACCCGGATTCTCTACGCCAGGTGGTAGGGCAGTAGGTCCAGGAGTTGCTGGAGGCGGAGATGGCTGAGTTTCTGCAGGCCGGGCCGTGTGAATGGACTGCTGGATGCCTGATGTCAGGTGCAAGCGGAACTCCTCTTGCAGACGATTCAGCACTTGACCTTCGGACCCTGCCCGGAACCGACATATCCCCGGATGGCTTCCCGGATTGCTTCCTGAATCACCTGCCGGACTACCGGCTGAATCGCCTGCCGGGGAACTCCCCGGATTACCTGCCGAATCGCCTGCCGGATTACCCTCCGGATGCCCTGCCGGATGCTCCTCCGGATAGCCCGGCTCATCGCTCGGCCCATGGCTCCGCGGATTACGGGCCAGGTAGTCCTCCAGATACCCCGGCGAATCGCCCGCGGAGTGGAGTGCCGAATCATCAGGTGAATCACGTGGAGAATCGCCTGCCGAATGCCCTCCGGGATTACTCGGCAGGTTATCCGCCGGGCCATGAGGGGGGCCGTCACCCGTCCGAACTGTACTCCCGGCTAACCATCGAACCTGCGTAGGATAGGCCGAAACGACCCCCTGGAAATTGGTATAAACCTGTTTATACTTTCCCTGTGACTGGCTTCAGTTCTGGATTGTAGACCACTGAGCCCCCTCACCCAGCCCGTCGTGCGATTTGAGATTCACTGGAATTCCGAATGCTGAAGTGCGAATGCCGAATGGCAGACGCCGGATTTGGAACTCGACATTCCCTTGGTGTTCCTGGCGCACATTCGTCATTCGACGCTCGCCCTTCGACATTCCCGCAGACCCTTGACGTCCGACTCGCCGGTTCACACGCTCGACCCGCGCCGTCCACCGCGACCCGAACCCGCTTTCGAGCTAGGGGGACGCGGTCGAATCGGCAGAACCCGCGCCGGTTCCGCCCGACACGTCGCGGGCCCAGTCGCACTCGAATACCACCATGACCGACGGTCTCGGGTCCACTTA
>CBDUZK010000408.1:0-1761 GCA_965371675.1 uncultured bacterium
CGCTAGCCGGGACGCCGTCTGAACTGACCGGGGGACGCAACGCGTCCCCCGGTGACTTCTGAACTGTGGTTGACTCAGCCGAGCAGGCTGCGGGCAATCACGATCTTCTGGATTTCCGAGGTGCCTTCGTAGATTTCCATGCACTTGGAATCGCGGAAGTACCGCTCGACCGGGTAATCCTTGGTATACCCGTACCCGCCGTAGATCTGGACCGCTTCCCGGGCCGCGTCGACCGCGGTCGTGGCCGCGAACAACTTGGCCATGGCCGATTCCTTCGAGAACCGCTTCTTGCCGGCGTCCTTCTGGCCGGCCGCGTGGTACACCAGCAGCCGGGCCGCCTGGATCCGGGTCGCCATGTCGGCGAGCTTCTCCTGGATCATCTCGAACTCACAGATTGCCTTGCCGAACTGTCTGCGTTCCTGCGAGTAGGCGAGCGACTTGTCGAGCGCGGCCTGGGCGATGCCGACCGCCTGGGCTCCGATGTCGATCCGGGATACGTCGAGCGTGCCCATCGCGACCTTGAAGCCTTTCCCGACCTCGCCGAGCACGTTCTCCTTCGGGACTTTGCAGTCCTCGAATATCAGTTCGCAGTTGGAGGTGGCGCGGAGGCCGAGCAGGTCCTCATGTTTGCCGACCGAGAAGCCGGGGAAGTTCTTCTCGACGACGAAAGCGGTGATGCCGCGGTGCTTCGCTTCCGGGTCGGTGAGGGCGAAGATGATGAACACGTCCGCCTCGCCGCCGTTGGTGATGAACCGCTTGGTGCCGTTGAGCACGTATGAGTCGCCGTCCGGCACGGCCTTGGTTTCCATTCCCGCCGGGTCGGAGCCGCAGTTGGCTTCGGTCAGGCCGAACGCGCCCAGCAACTCGCCGGAGGCCATGCGCGGCAGGTACTTCTCCTTCAGCGCGTCGGAACCCCAGTTGACTATCGGCCAGCAGGCGAGCGAGTTGTGGACCGCGGTGATGACGCCGGTCGAGCCACAGCCCCGGGATATCTCCTCGATGGCGATGGCGAGACTGACGAAGTTGAACTCGGTCCCGCCGTACTTCTCCGGCACAACCATGCTGAGCAGTCCGAGTTCGGCCATCTTCTTGACCGAGTCGCGGGGGAACTCGCCGGACGCGTCGATTTCGGCCGCTTTGGGTTCCAGTTCCTTGGTGGCGAACTCGCGCGCCATCGACTGCACCATCTTCTGGTCTTCGTTGAGATTCAAATCCACAGTTGCCTCCTAGCTGTTCCGGGTAAGCTCCATCAGGACTTCCTTGGCGATAATCATCCTCATTACTTCAGACGTGCCTTCACCGATCTCGCCGAGCTTGGCGTCGCGGTAGATGCGCTCCGCGGGCAGCTCGGACGTGAGCGCCGGGCAGCCGATTACCTCGATGGCGACACCCGCGGCCCAGGTCGCGACCTCTGAAGCGTACAGCTTGGCGAAGGCGCACTCCTTGTCCGCGCGGACGTCGGCGTCCTTGTAGAGCGCCGCGTTGTACACCAGCAGCCGCGCCGCTTCGACCCGCATCGCGACGTCGGCGAGCTTCTTCGACACCATCTGCGACGGGCGACCGTGGGTCCGGACCCATCCGGTAAGCGCGTCCATGGCGCCCTGGGCCATGCCGAGACAGTAGGCGCCGATTGAGATGCGGCCGCCGTCGAGCGTTTCCATGAACACCCGGTAGCCTTCGAGTTCCTTGCCGAGCAGGTTCGCGGTCGGGACGAGCATGTCCTCGAACGCCAGTTCGACCGTGTCCGACCCGAGCAGGCCG
>CBDUZK010000409.1:0-1758 GCA_965371675.1 uncultured bacterium
GAACTCATGGTTTTCCGTGTAGTATCCGGACAGGAACGCCAGCGTGTCCTCGATGTAGCAGTCGTACCCGCCCACATCCGGCAGGTAGCCGATGCGAACCGGGTGGGCCGGGTCGGTTACGTCCAGAATGCTGAAGTTGAGCTCGTCCGGTTGGTTCGGATTGCCGGTCGTGACGCAGCAGATGCTCCCGCGACTGGTCACGCCGATCACGTCCGTACCCCACGACGCCGCCCGGTGCGGATTCGCCGGGTCACGCGCGTCAATGACGTACAGCCCCCAGCGGTCGCCGACGCACGCCACGCCGCCCGCCACGCCCAGCACGTACCCGCTGTCCCGGCACGCCCCGATGAGCCACGGGTTCTCAGGGTCCGCGAAGCTGTACACCTTGAACGAGTCGGCCGAGATGGTGTAGACCAGCGTGTCCTCGACCCGCAGATCCGCAATCGGTGTCTCGTGCCGGATGATACGCCGGGCCTGAACCGGGTCTGCCACGTCGTAGACTTCGATGCCACCCGAGGTCACGACGTAGAGCAGGGAATCCGCAAGCACCGCCCTGCCGGTGAGCCGGTCCGCCTGGATGTAGGCGAGCGGACGCGGCCGGCTCGGGTCCGCGATGCTGACGACGACGACCTCACTGCCCCGGGACAGGTACGCCAGCGTATCCGAGCCGGTGACCATCCAGCTAGGGCCAGCGCCCCACTTCCCAACGAGATTGAGCCCGACGGAGTCGGGAAGGTCGGTCGAACGCGGGCAGAGCCCGGCCTTCTGCTCAAGGTAGAACAGCCGGTTGGACGGCAGCCCGCGCACCGAGTCCGGGTCGCGGAAGTACCAGTCGGACTGTGCAGCGGCCACGCATGTCGCAGCCAACGCTAGAACCAGCAATACGATATTCTTCAGCACCGCCTCCTACGCCATTGTCCGGCTGGCCGGACCGCCGTCAAGACCGGACACACCGGTGCCGGCCAGATGCGTGTTCCCATCCGGGTACGAGTAGACATTGACGTTGTAGCCCCCGTCGCCCTCATTGAACCCAATGAACACGTCAACCTGCTTGAGTGTGTCAACGTTCAGGGTGATTATCTGCTTCACGGTGTCCTTCCCCGGCACCGGGTGCGTCCACCCGCTCCACGATGCCTGTACCGGGTTGACCGAGTACACCTGGGTGCTGGCGGCAACTATGCCGACACAAAGCAGCAAACCGTATGCTGCACGCATGAGATCCTCCTAGTGTCTGACCACCTTGACGGTGGCCCGTCTTCCTCCTGCTGAGACCTCTATGAAATAGACGCCCGAGCGGAGCACGGCCAGATCCAGACGCAGCCGGTCCGTACTCAGCACTCGAACCTTCACTGACTCGCGCACGCGCCCTGCTGCATCCAGCACAGAGACTGCGTCCACCGGACCGCACGCGGTAAGCACGCATTCGCCCCGCGTCAGACTCGGACTGACCTGGAACAGTGGCAAGCGTCCTTCCCGCCCGTCCGGCTCAGCCACACCGACCGGCAACGTCTCCAGTATGCAGATCCCTCCCATGCCGCAGGTCGTGTAGAGGAACGGCGGAACGTAGTAGATCCGGTTGGCGGAATAGGGCAGCGGGTGGACCGCGACGAGGCGCGGGGCGTGCAGGTCTGCCACGCTGACCGCAAAGAGCTGATTCAGCGTGCTTGTGAAGACAAGCGTATCGAGCAGAGCCAGCCCGTGCACCGTGTGCCCGAGGTCGATTGAGTCAATGGGAACCGGCGCTGTCGGGTCGGCCAC
>CBDUZK010000410.1:0-1756 GCA_965371675.1 uncultured bacterium
GTGCTGTTGGATGCTTCGGGCCGGGTGGTGCGTGTGACGAGCGGTGATGTGGTTCAGACGCGGGGGCTGATTGTGGGGATGTACTTCCTGCGAATGACTGCCGGTCGGTCCGCAGTGCTCAAGAAGCTGCTCGTGGTCGAGTAGGCTTCAGTCCGGAGCGGGCGCTCACCACAAAGGACCAACCGCCAAGACCGCCAAGAGAGGAATGACCAAGGTCCAAGTCCCAATGACCAACCGGAGAATGCCAAGAGAGATGTCACTGCGAAGCGTGCGCAGCACGCTGTGGCAGTCTCAAGCGCGGGGAGAGCAGGAGAGATTGCCACAGGCCTTCGGCCTTCGCAATGCCAGTTCCACTTGGTGGTCTTTGTGCCTTTGTGTTGAGATTCCTGTGTCTGTTCTCGCCGGGCCTTTATCTGCTTGACAGCACTGGGGTTGCACTTATAATCGCGCGTGCACCCTGCTGGCAGGGTCCGGCGGCGGCTGGGCCTCCAGATTCTGTTTGATTTCACCGACATCGTCGATGGTATTGAGTTTGCCCGAACCCATGGGTTCGGTGCGTTGGAGTTGAACCTTGGGAACATGGCCTTCGCCGAGCAGTTGAGCCGGAAGCGGGAGCGGGCGCGAATCCGGCAGGCGAGCCGGCGATGTCGGGTGAAGCTGGCCGCGCACGCGGTGGACGGGGCTTCGTTTTTCGTCCCGAGCCCGCGCGTGGTGCGCACGGCAATCCGGGAGTTGACGCGGTTGCTGGACCAGTCCGATGAGGCGGGTATCTCGCGGGTGGTGATGCATCTCGGGTTCGAGATGTGCTACGGGGTCGATGGCGGGCCGGGATTCCTGCACGATGAGTTCCCGGATTTCTATCAAGAGTCGGTGGGGAACGCGCTGGCCGAGTTGAAGGAGCACGCGCGCGGCCGGAGCCGGTTGTGCATCGAGAACGTGGGCGGGTTCCGGTTCGAGTTCGTGCATGAGATTATGGACCGGTTGCTGGGCGGGAGCCTGGGGCTGTGTCTTGACGTGGGGCACGTGAATGTGCTTTCGGCCCGGAAGCGGAAGGTCGAGCTGGCTTTCTTCCGGCGGCACCGGCGGCATGTTTTCCACGCGCACCTGCATGATAATCACGGGGAGCGTGACGAGCATCTTGCGCTCGGGGAGGGGACGGTTGATTTCGTGCCGTTCTTCCGGATGCTGGCCGCGTCACCTGCGTTGCTGGTGTTCGAGGTGCGTCCCCGGGACGCGGCGGTGCGTTGCCTGGAGTATTATGAGCGGCATATTGAGCCGAGGTTGTGAGCGGGTATGAAGGTGCTTGTCACCGGGGCGAACGGGTTCATGGGTTCGCACCTGTGCGAGCGGTTGCTGGCCGATGGGCACGAGGTGCGGGGGCTGGTGCGGCGGAGCAGCAGCCTGCAGTGGGTCGAAGGGCTCGGGCTGGAGCTTGCTTACGGTTCGCTCGGGGACCGGGATTCGCTGGCCCGGGCGGTCGCGGGTCAGGACCGGGTGTTTCACACGGCCGCGACTCTGCGGCCGAAGGACCGGGCGGATTTCGAGCGGGTGAATTACGAGGGGACGCGGATGCTGGCTGAGGCGTGCATCGACGCCGGGGTGCGGCGGTTCGTGTTCTTTTCAAGCGCGGCGGCGCGCGCGGCGGCGGGCGCCGTGGAGACCGGGACCGTGTTGTACGGGGTGGCGCTCCAGGGGCGCGTCTAGGCCGGGGGTTAGATCAAGGCTGGGAAGCGGGTGAGTGACTTGCGATAGAGGC
>CBDUZK010000411.1:0-1754 GCA_965371675.1 uncultured bacterium
CCGGTACGACGGGGCGAGCTGGCAGCATGCAGTATCCTTCCCTGCGAGCGACACTGGCTTCCAGTTCGAGATGAGGGAGGGCATGCGGCCGGACCGAGTCTGGGCACGTTGGGGTATCGGCGATCTTGATGCGGACGGACGCGACGAACTGGTTCTGTGTGAAGGAAAGACACTGCGACGGTTCGACTGGGACGGCTCGCGGTTCATGGAAACCACCGGCCGCGTCCCCTGGGTCGTACAACAAATCCGGGTCGGAGACATCGACAACGACGGGCGGAATGAACTGGTGCTGGCCTGCCGCCTAGGTGAATGGAACCCGCCCGGGCGCACACGGAGTCCACGGATCTATCGGGTGTGCGTGGCGCGCTGGGACGACGCCGGCGTCCAGATTCGGTGGAACGATGAGGGCGAACTGGGCTATGGCCAGCACAACATGCCCGACTACCTCCAGCCGATTGCGGACTACTTCAACCTGGGTTACAACCAGCTGCCGGTGACCTGGAGCCAGAGCGACGTCCGGCCCACCACCTACGACATGGTGATATGGGACAGCATCGCCGGCGAGTTGAAGAAAACCCTGTCATTCCTGATATCGGACCGCATCATTCCTCGGGGCGCCATGCCTGACGATTCATTCCATACCCCCTGCACCTTCGGGGACATACGGCCGACACAGAAAGGTGGTACTACGTACACCCTCGTATCCCGCGGCTGCGGGCAGTTGATCGAGATCCGCACGGATTCGATACGTAGCGAACTCGAAGTGTACAAGGATGAGGGGCGAATCATTGGCAACGCCCGGTGCGTCCTCGACCTCGACGGACAAGGCGTGGGTATCCTGCAGGTATGGCAGCCACAACCAGCAGGTGCTACGCCGAGGTTCAGGTTCTATCGCCTGTGGCCGGCAAGCGAAACGCAATAACAAACGAGGCATGAAGCGAAAAGGGATTGCGACCGGGAATCGGCACCAACGCAAGTGACATCCGACACCTCTCCCCCGGCGTCTACTTCGTGCGTGCGGCGTCGGGCTTAGAGCGTGAAGCACCAAGCATCTACAAAGTCGTTGTGACCCGCTAGCCGACTGAAGCCGAGCGGAACGGTCGGGCACCCGGGTCGGTGATTGTCGAGTGACTCGGACCGCGGCTAGCCGCCGGCGCGGACGTGGAAGATGTCGCCGTCGTTGACGATTTCGTCGCCCCCGGCAAGCCGGATAAGGTTCCGGGCCTTGGCGGCCTTGAGGCAGCGCACGGTCATGAAGGTGTGGTGCGGAATCACCTCGGCGCGGATGAAAGTCTGGGCCAGCCGGGTGTGAATCGCGCCGGCCGCGTCGCGCGCCCGGGTATTGTGCCGCACGGTCCACGCCCGGACCTCGTCCTCCCCCACGGTCAGGAAAGATATCAACCCCACGTGGCGGTACACCACGCGCGACAGCCGCTCGATGCCGGTCTCGGAGAATCCGTAGGCCTCGAGGAACGTCTGACGCTCGGACGGGTCGAGCCGGCCGATTTCGGTCTCGATCCGGGCCGACAGCTCGATGTCGGCAAAGCCGTTCAACTCGCACTGCTGCTTCACGTAATCGCGGTCCGGGTATGAACCGCCGGCCTGCTCCTCATCGGTGTTGACCGCGACGATGATCGGCTTGGCCGTGAAAAGGCCAAGCGTGCCGATTGCCTTCAGCTCCTCGGGCGAGAGTCCCTGCCGGCTGACCAGGCTCTCGGCCTCAAGACCGACCCGTACCCGCTCAAGGATGGCCC
>CBDUZK010000412.1:0-1750 GCA_965371675.1 uncultured bacterium
GACTGCTGAATGCTCTTTGATGAAGTACACCCCGGGCGCCAGGTGTCGCACGTCGTTCTCGCCCGGCCGAAGCTCCATCACCTGCCGGCCGGTGATGTCGAGCAGCAGTGCGCGGATGCCCTCGGGCACCGGCAGCGCGCCGCGCAGCACGGTCTGCGGTACCCAACGCTGCCAGGCCGAAGGACCTGCTTCCTTGACCCCGGCCGGCCCGATCCGGAAAGGCGTGTCCGAGAGGTCGTGCTGCCAGCCCGGGCCGTAGGCAATCGCCACGAGCCAGGCCGCGTCCAGCACCGTGTCCGGCACGACCCAGGCGAAGCTGCTGTCACCCGGCGTCAGACCGGTCGCAATCGTGTCCAGGTCCCAGAACTCGCTTCCGGTCGGCACGACCGTATCGGTCAGCAGGAACAGTGAAACCGAGTCGCACTCGGGCGGCGTGAACCGCTGCCACCGGACCCGGCAGGTGTCTCCGGCTTCAAGTTCTTCACCGCCGTTCGGGTACAATACCCGCACCGCCTCGACCTCGAAGAACGAGGTCTTGAAGCTGCCGCTGGCCACCAGTTCGTTGTACCCGTTGCCGTTCATGTCCCGGATTCTGGTGTCAACCGACTCGTGCGGGCCGTGGTCGCACCACCAGTTCCAGACCTGCTCGAACTGGTTGTGGCCGGTCGACGCGTACACGAACAGCCCGATGGGCACGGCCCAGACCACCTCGGAGAACCCGTCTCCGTCAAGGTCCCCGCAGGCGCTTCGTGTCTGGCTCGTCTGCGTGACCAGCGTCTTCTCGTCAACCTGGACCCGCAGGAATCGGTCGTTGCCCAGGGGTTCCCACAGGTACAGATACCAGCGGCTCAAGGGCACAGCCTTGAACCGGACAAAGAACCTCGGCTTGCCTTCAGGGTCAAAGCCCCGGCCTGAGAACACGTCGTGGCCATTGGGCAGGCCGACCGTGTCCCCATAGGTCAGCTCGTACTGGTTGTCGCCGACGCACTCGAAGAGCGAGACCCGGCCACCGCTCAGGTTCGCGGTCACGAACTCCCGCCTGCCGTCGCCGTCAAAGTCGTCGATGGCGTAGACGCCGCCGTCAATGCCGCGCTGCCAGACAAGCTCGTTCTGGTTGTCCCCGACGTTCTCATAGACCAGCGTGCCCACAGCGCAGGGAGACAGGATTTCTTCCCGGCTGTCGGCATCCAGGTCTCCGGTGTACCGGGCAAGTGGAGAGTCCGTTGTGTTGGTAGCGTACCTGGTTGACCATACAAGGGATTCCGGATGCTGATGCCGGGCCGGACTTTCGTGCATTGGCGTGATGCTGTAGGTCGAACCCGGACCCTGATAGTCGATATTCAGCCCGGTCAGGTCGAACAGGCTGTCGGCGTCAAGGTCCCCGCAGTCGGAAATCCGGAGGTTACCGGTCGTGATTCCGGGCGGCAAGGGGTACGCCCCGGTGTCGGCATAAACCAGCTCGTACCGGTTCACCGGTCGGTACTCCCAGACCTCCCAGCGCAACGGGTCCTCGGGCCTGATGCTCCCGGTCTGGAATACAACCTCCTGGAACCCGTCCTGGTCGCTGTCGCAGCAGACAATCCGGGAACTGGACGACGCAAGGGGACCGGCGGGGAGCAGAACACTCCGTTTCATCCGCAGCTGCGTATCGGGCAGGAGCGGGGTCAACCGGCTCTGCGCCCAGGCTGCCGGCAACGCGCAAGGGAGCAGAACCGGGTCAGTGACCGCCGGTGGCCGTTCCGATTCCCGA
>CBDUZK010000413.1:0-1749 GCA_965371675.1 uncultured bacterium
GTTCATCGGCCATACCTATGTGGGCGAGTGGGTGAGTCTCGGGGCTTTGACCACGAACTCGGACTTGAAGAATGCGTACCAGCCGGTGCAGGTAACGCTGGGCCGGAAGCGGGTGGATACCGGTTTGCTGAAGGTCGGGTGTTTCATCGGCGACCATGCGAAGACCGCAATCGGTTCGCTGCTGAATACCGGCGCGGTGGACGGGACGTTCGCGAACTGGTTTGAGCCCGGCCTGTCGCCGAAGGATATCCGGCGGTTCAGTTGGGGGGCGAAGCGGAGCTGGGTGTTGCGGGACGCGCTGGCGACCGCGCGGTCGGTGATGGAGCGGCGCGGCGTAGTGATGAGTCCCGCGTATGAGAGCCTGCTGCGGAAGTTGCACCGGAGACACACGCGCAGGTAGCCGCATGTCGCTCGACATCGGCATCGATATCGGTGGCACCAACGTCAGGCTGGGAGTGGTGGACAGCACCGGCCGGGTCGTGGCCCGGCGCCGGCTGCTGACCAAAGCCGAGTCCGGCCCGGACCAGGCCCTGGACCGGATTGCGGGCGCGGTCGAGGCCCTGCGTAAGGGCCGGCAGGTTGCGTCAATCGGGGTCGGTATCGCGGGACTGGTCGACCACGTGCACGGGGTGGTGCGCGTGCCGCCCAACCTGCGCGGGTGGCACGGCACCGAGGTGAAGCGTCTGCTCGAGGAGCGGACACAACTGCCGGTGCGCTGTACCAATGACGCGAACGCGGTGACGCTGGGTGAATGGTTGTTCGGCGCGGGCGCGGGGTGCCGGGACCTGTTCTGCATGACCCTGGGTACGGGGGTGGGCGGCGGCGCGATTGTCGGTGGTCGGTTGCTGCTGGGCCGCAACCAGGCAGCGGGCGAGGTCGGCCATACGGTTATCTTCGGCAACGGCCTGCCGTGCCGGTGCGGCGGGCGCGGGTGCCTGGAGCGGTACGTGGGCGCGGACCGGATTGTGAAGCGGGCGCGGCAGCGGGTGAAGGTGCAGATTCGACGGCTGCGTGATCATAAGCATCAGCTCGCGATGTTTCCCGGGGTCCGGGTTGAGCAGCCGAGCATGCTGATTGACATGCTCGGGCCCCGACTGCGGAACCTGTCCACGAAGGAGATCGGCAAGGCGGCGCGCTCCCGGGACCCGCTGTCACTCGAACTGGTCGAGGAGGTCGGGCACTACGTCGGGCTGGCCCTGGTGAACGTGGTGGCGCTGCTTGACCCGGAGCGAATCGTGGGGGGGGGCGGGGTGAGCGGGTTTGGGCCGCCGCTGCTCAAGTCAATCCGGAAGACTGTGTTCCGCCGCGGCCAGGTTTTCGACGGCCGTCAACTGGAAATCGTGTCCGCGCAACTGGGTGACGACGCCGGGATTCTCGGCGCGAGCCGGCTGGCCGGCAACCTGCCGTCGTCCGGTTAGATCCGGCCCATCAGGTAGTTCCAGACACCGGTCCCGCTGACCTTCTTCTCCATGATGAAGCTGCCGTCCTGGATGAACGGCCGGAACTCCTGGGCGTAGTAGAGCTGGCGCTGGGACGGGTTAAGCCCGTACCAGTTGCGGCCGTCCTTGAGGATACGGCGCAGGGTATCGTCCGGCCCGCCTTCCATGGTCTTGAACCCGTAGTTGAGCAGGGTGATGAGCATGGCGACGTGGCGCGGGTAGGCGACGACCGACTTCGCCTTGTTCTTGCGGGCAAGCGCGATAACCAGCTCGGCCATGAAGAGCGAGTAGTTGCGCTGGCGATACTTGG
>CBDUZK010000414.1:0-1741 GCA_965371675.1 uncultured bacterium
AGATATCGGCCTGGCCGTTGCGTCAGGACTTGAACGCGCACCACACCTTGTCGTCCGTGCCAGCCCCGAGTGCGGCCTGCACGTCGTGATACCCGGCCAAGGGTCCGACTCGACGGAGCGAAGACCAGGTCCCATTATGGTAGTAGCTGCTCTGAAGCTGGAAATGCTCGTACCCGGACTGGTAATCCCGGAAGCTCTGCCACGCCACCCAGAACCGACCGGTCGCATCCGTGACGCAGGCCGGGAACAGGTCATAGTACGCGTGCCAGGCAACGGACTCGGGCGCGTTGAAGCTGGTGCCGTTGAACCATGACCAGTACGTATCGGCCCGCACCTTGCGCCCGGAGTCGAATACAATGCGAAGCCTGCCGTCCGAGCAGCCGATAGCCGGGTTCCCGTTCACGAAGTCTGAGCTGTCGACCACGTACTCGGTCCAGTCAAGCGGATTCCGGGATGGCGAGCGCTGAACAGCCGGTGCCGCGTTCGACATTCGACCTTCGTCATTCGCGATTCTCAGTGTCGGGTCCCCGAGGATACAGGTCCCCTTCTGCATCGTGTAGTTCGCCTTGTGCCACTTCAGGAACGCGTCGCCGAGACAGGAATCGTTGTCCAACGCGCGGTAGACGGTGGTCAGGTACGAAACTCCATACATCAGGTTGGTCGCCGCGATGACCGCTTGTCCCCAAGGCCGGGTGAATAGGTACCAGTTGCCCAGGTTGTCCTTCTCCGTGTACCGGGCGCACATGCAGGCATTCAGGAAGTAGAAAGCACCATTGGGTTCAAGGGCCGGAATCTCGAAGTTGAACACCGACCCGCCGCCCGGGACTTCGCCCGCCAGGAAGAACGTATGCACCCAGGGCGACGAGTGGGCAATCATGTGGACGAACTCGTATCCGAGCTGAAGCTGACCCTTGTAGTGATACGCGGTGGTCGTGTTCTCGTCATTGAACATCGTGACGTCCGAGTACAGGCTGCTCATCCCGTGGTCGTGCGGATACCAATCCACCTCGTTGTACACCAATCCGCGGTGCTGAATCACAAGCTGGCCGGTACGGTAGTCATGGTTGCGATGAAACAGATCGCGCACCAGTTGCTCCTCGGAGCCGTACGTCAACCGCGAAGCATAGATCCGGCCGATCCAGATATCCGGAGCCCGGGAACCGGAATGGGAATCGTACTTCCCGTCCCCGTCGTTGTCCGAGAAGTTGCCGTTCAGGTCAGTGAAGAACAACTCCAGCGGATAATCCTCGCCTCTCGGCCCATCCTCCCACCACGCGACCGGAAGGTCCCCGACCATCAGACCGCCGACCAGTCCCGAATCCTGGTGGACCTGCAGAACCTGGCGCAGGTCCGCGGGCCGCCCCCCGGAAACCGCGATGACCTTGCTGCTGAATCCCTCGGCGGACAGGTCCGCGACGTAAGTATCAAGCTCGGCCTGGATCGCAGGCTGGAGCGAAGCGTTGACGAAGACCAGCACCAAGTCGTCGTACCCGTCAATCCCGACGCCGGCCTGAACCACCGAAGATTGAAACGGAGTCTCGACCCGGGCCACGGTGTACTCCGCGTAGGTCGAAGGCAGACGGCCGGCCGGGTCATAGTACGGCACCGGCTTCGAGTCCGGCGCCTGCAGCACGAGCAAGACAAGAATCAAAGACAACATCACGCCTCCTGGTTGCAGTCGTAGACTCGGATTATCCTCTCCCCGGCCCGGCTGTCAAACGACCTCTCCCCGGCCCGTGCT
>CBDUZK010000415.1:0-1736 GCA_965371675.1 uncultured bacterium
CAAACCCGCCCGGTTGCCCTAGCTCCGACATAGGAATGTAAGTTGGCTTGAGGGAGAAGGGCTGCTTCTCTTCAGTCACCTGCGTCTAATGGGTATGGGAAAACCTCACCCGCTGGGTGAAGAGAGGAGCAGCCCGATGATTAGACGCAGTGTAGCGCAGGAACGGCTCGATTTCCAGCTTGAATCGACTTCCGACACCATCACCAGCCGGGCCGGTCTGGCACTGTTCCAGGAGACGGCGCTGGTACTGGGCGTGAAGAAGTGCATCCGGGAGAACCTGCCGGAACCAGGCTCCAACCGCGGGTTCAATCCCCATGAGTACGTCCTGCCGCTGGCAATGATGCTGTGCGGCGGCGGGCGGACGCTGGAAGACATCCGGGAGATCGAGAGCGACGACGGTCTACGGCAGCTCTGCCGGTATGACCGGGTGCCTGGCGCCGATGCCATCGGTGAGTGGCTCAGGAAGCCCGGCAATCTCAAGGGACTGAAGCGGGTCAACCGGCACCTGGCGCGGGCGGTGATTGCCCGCAGTGATCAGACTGACTTCACGCTGGATGTAGACGCGACGTTCATTGAGACTGAGAAACGGTGTGCCGAGATGACCTACAAAGGATTCCGGGCTTTTGCCGCACTGCTGAGTTTCATCGCCGAGTTAGACCTGTGTGTGGCATGCAACTATCGGCAGGGGTCGGTTCCGGCCGGCGTCGGGGTGAAGGAGCAGCTGGTGGCGAGCTACCAGTTGCTCAAGGGCGAAGGCAGGCGGCTCAAGTACCTCCGGAGCGACTCGGCCGGCTACACGGCGGACGTCATCAACACCTGTGCCGAGTTGGGCGTCAGGTTTACCATCACGGCCGACCAGGATGCGGCGGTAAAGACGATAATCAAGCAGGTGAGCCGACAGGGCGGCTGGATTCGACTCTTCGACGAGGACGGCGAGCGGACCGACCGGGAGTACAAGACGGCGATCCACTGCATGGAGAAGACCAAAGCTTTCACGCTGATAATCCAGCGCTGGCCGAATCCGAAGCCGGACATGTTTAACCCTGAGTCATACTGCTACTACGTAATAGCGACTAATGACTATGGACGGAAGACGCACGAAGTCATCTGGTTTCACAACGGACGCGGGAGAGCTGAGAACTACAACAAGGAACTCAAGAGCGGATTCGGGATGGACTACACGCCTTGCCGGAATCTGCGGGCGGACGCGGTGTACTTCGAGATCGGGGTGCTGTCACACAACCTGACGACGGCGGTGAAGCGACTACTACTGGGTGGCGACTGGATGACGCGGACGATTGCGAGCCTGCGTTGGCGGCTGATTCAAATTGCGGGCAAGGTCGTACGGCACGGCCGGCGGCTGTTCCTGCGAGTGCAGAAGCGGCACTACGACCTGCTGCGTAGCATCCGAAAGAACCTGACCGCGCTGTCGGCAGCGGCAACACCGACTTAGCCTGGGCAGAATACCGATTACCGACAATCGAGGCAGCTTTGGCCACCCGGCACGGGGCCTTGTCGTCGCAAAACCACCTCGACCGTGCAGCACCGCCGGTCCAGACTGAGACTGCGCCGCAACCAAACTCCAAACCCGACTGCTACTCGCGTCATCGCCGCTTCCGTGCCGAATCCACGCTCCTATATCGGGATTCGGGCCGTGAAGACACCCTTGACATTCGGCCAGACTCTGCCATAATTCACCGATATGTCTCCTTTACGGACAAGCCGTGGGGGTGAAG
>CBDUZK010000416.1:0-1723 GCA_965371675.1 uncultured bacterium
CGCGACAAAGACCGCGTCATGCAGGACAAAATCGACGCGGTCAACCGACCGGACTGACCCGCCCGCGCAGGGACGCGGCAGCGACAGGCTTGAAAGCCTGAGAGCGAAGAACGTCCATGGCTGGTCTGTCCCCAATCACTCTGGAGGGCTGTCCCGTCGTGCCCATTGACATCTCCCATGTCCCATCCTACACTGAATCGGCAACCAAAGGGAGGCAGTGTGCTCAGGATACTTATCGCGGCGTCGTTGCTGGTGCTGGCCTGCAGCCTGGTCGACGTCATCAATCACGCGCCGGACCGGCCCGACGCGCCGACCGGCCCGGTCGCGCCCGCATTCGACAGCACGTATGCCTGCAGCGCCCGCGCCGTTGACCCGGACAACGACAGCGTCAGCCAGCGCTTCGCATGGGGCGACGGCGATACGTCGGACTGGAGCCCGCTCGCGCCATCCGGGACCTGGATAGTCTTCAGCCACAGTTGGCCTGCGGGTACGTGGTCGGTCAGGACACAGGCGCGTGACGCCCGAGCCGCCCTTTCCGACTGGTCCGACCCGCTGCAGGTAGCAGCCGAACCGCTCGCCCCGTTCCCCGACTCGCTCATCACTATATACTGGCCGGGCACCTACTTCGGCCAACCGGTGATGTCCCCGGACGGTGAGTTCATCTACGCGCCCAGCAGTCAAGGCCTGTTCCGTATCCCAACCTCGGACATGACCCGGTGCGACTCGATTCAGACCGGCCGACGCGGCAGAGCGTCTGCGCTGTCGCCAGACGGCACCCGGCTCTACGTCACGCTCAAGTATGGCGGCATCCACATATTCGGCACCACCGACTTCCGGCTGATCGACTCCATCGACACCGGCGGACGGAATATCGGCTCGGTCATCGCAGTCCCGGGCGGCGAGTTCCTCTACGCCACACCTCTTTGGGCCGACTCAGCCCTCCTCGTCCGGCTCGCGGACAACACTGTTGTGGACACGCTCCCGTTCGGACCGGAGGCCGAGACAGAGGAGTGGCTCACTCATCACGCATTCTCGCCCGACGGCCGTCACGTCTACATCCCGGCCCGCAACCGATTCTACGTCATCGACGCCGCCGACCATTCGGTCGTACAGACCATTGACGTCGGCCGGTACCCGTGGTCTGTAGCCACAGGTCCGGACAGCACGGTCTACCTCAGCGGCGACGAACAGCTCTACGTCCTGGCCGGTGAGCCGCTCACGCTCATCGACAGCATCCCGCTCCCGGATATCGATGACGTCGGCGGGCTCGGAGCCCTGCCCGGAACCGACTATGTCTACGCCGCGGGCGGGGATGCAAACGCACACGTGGTCGATATGCGCCGTCGCCGCGTCGTCGCCAGAATCTGGCTTGAGGAACTCGGTGACCACATGGGCACGTACGTGTTCATCCACCCGAACCGCCGCCGGGTGTTCATTGCTGACGCCGACTTCGCAGTAATTGCCGTCCTCGGGATGAGGGGGGAACAATGAAACCCCGGCTTGCGCTGGCCGCGCTGGCCGCCGTACTCCTAGCTGCGGGCTGCTTCCTGTTCCCGCGTCCGCCCGATGCCCCGGAATCCCCTTCCGGCCCGGGCTGGGCACTCATCGGAGAGACAGGCGCGTACACCGCGGTCGCAACCGACCGTGACTCCGGCGCTGTCTCCTGCCGGCTCGACTGGGGCGATGGCGACGTATCAGACTGGAGCGCCTGGGTCCCCTCGGG
>CBDUZK010000417.1:0-1704 GCA_965371675.1 uncultured bacterium
GCCCGGTCCAGCCGGGCGAGCCGGTCCGGCGGCACCAGGTAGCGCATCAACCTGCGCCCGAGGAACCGCGCCAGCAGGAAGTCAATCGACGCGCCCACCAGGACACCCAGCATAACCCACAGGATTCCGGGCCAGAACCCCATCGCGTAGCCACACCCGAACGACACCACGTTACCGGGCAGCGGCGCCACCACAATCTGCAGCACCTGGAACCCGATGATGCCCAGCGGCGCCCACGCTCCCCATCCCTGCACCAGGGTCCGCAGCTCCTCCGGGTGGGTGAAATAGTGCCACAGCTCCCGCCGGGCGAAAAGGAACAGGACGACCACCCCGGCCACCAGCACAACCGCCAGCGCAATCGATACCGCGGTCCCGAACCGGTGGCTCCGGTCTTCGCTTCGCGGCTCAGGATTCTCAACCGGGCTCGTCATCAGGCGTCAAGCCTAGCGCGCCCGCCGGGCGCTGTCAAAACCCGGCCAAGCAGGACGGACCCGCAACCAGGACGAAGTCTCTGTTAGTGTTGAATCACGACCTTGTGGACGCTTGACGCCTTACGCTCAACGCCCGACGCCCGGAGAACGAAGTAGACGCCGGGCGCGACATGACTGACGTCAGTCTCTCCCGGGGCAAGGTCGATGACTCTCCTCCCGGTCACGTCCAGAAGGGCTGCGCCTTTCGTCCACTCCGGCAGCAACAACATCCTGCCGATCACTGTCGGCGTACGGACTGCAACCGGTTTGGACCTTCCTCTTGCCTCCTCGGCCAGACCCGACGGAACGATGCTGAATGGCTCATCCGACGCGTCGAACTGCCAGCCTCCGGGGCCGTAGGTGATCGCCACAATCCAGGCAGCGTCAAGTACCGTATCCGGCACCACCCACGGATACAGAGTATCCCTTGGCGACACTCCGGTCGCGATCGTATCCAGGTCCCAGAACATCCGCCCCTGCGGGACCTCAGTATCGGTCAGAAGGAACAGCGAGACCCGGTAGCTGAAAGGAGGCCGCAACAACCGCCACCGTATCCAACACGTGTCTCCAGGCAGAAGCTCCTGCCCGCCGTTCGGACTGTGGAGCCGGATGGCTTCGACCTCAAGAACCGAGACCTTGTAGTCGCCGCCGATGTACAGCTCGTTGTAGCCGTTGCCGTTGAAGTCAGCAGCGTTGCAGAGCGACACGTGATGCTCTCCGTGGTCGTTCCACCACTCGGCAACCTTCTCGAACCGGTGGGGAGCCACGGTCGCCAGTACCTGGACGTGAGTACAGCACGACCAGACCACTTCTTCGACGTCGTCACCGTCCAGGTCTACACAGATGCTGTTCCTGCCCTCGACGTTTCCCAGGTTCAGACGCACAGAGTCGATCAGGTAGTAGGCATACTCGTGCTCGGCCACCGCCTCGAACTGGTACAGGTAGACAACGTAACCGATGACGTAGCGCGCATAGGTCACGAAGAACTCCGGCTTGCCGTTCATGTCCACATCTGAGCCGGAGAAATAGTCGGCTGAGTTCGGAAGGCCGGTCTCGAGTGAACACACCACGGCATACTGATTGTCCCCGGTGCACTCGCTGACGTGCTCCCACCAGACCCGGTCGCACACATAGTCCATCCTGCCGTTCTGGTCGTAGTCGCCAAACGTGACCGGTTTGTAGGGGTAGGCGGCAAAGACCAGGCTTTCGCGGTCGTCGGCCACATTCTCGAAGA
>CBDUZK010000418.1:0-1697 GCA_965371675.1 uncultured bacterium
GTCTCTTCCATACCACGTCGAAGAAGCCGCGGGTTCGAACGACCGGACCAGCCGACCCTGGACGTCATGGATGGCGATTCTCCCCGGAGGGCTGGCCGACAGGACGCATGGACCGGAAAACGGATTGGGTCGGGCCATGACCCGGCCTGGCTTGAGCGGAGTTCGCTCGGCAATACCGGCACTCCGGCGCATCCTGATTTCGAGCCGGGTCAACGAGTCGGCGTGAACCCGGACACAGGTGACGGTCACGGTGTCGTATCCCGGCGCGATGAACCGGAAAGTGTAGGTATACGGCTCAAGAACCCGGTGGAACCGGCCGAACCGGGAATCTGTGGTTCGCGGATCCAGGGTGCTGTCGACCCGGCCAAGGACCTGCACCTCAGCCAGAATCGGCGTACCGGCAATCGAGTCGGTGACGTGGCCGGTCACGCCCGAGTAGAACAGCCGGTTGAAGAGGAAGGTGTCGCCGTGGAAGTTCTGGTGGCAGATGCCGAGGATGCGGTGGCCGGGTTCGATGAACTGAGTGCCGATCTCGACGACGAAATCGAGCTGGCCGACCCGGGCGTAGAGCCAGTCCGTGCTCATGTTCGTGCCGATTGAGTAGCGGTAGGTGTAGCCGATGACCTGAGCGAGACGGCCGGCGGTCGCGGTGTAGACATCGTCGTCTGGAGTCGTCCGGCCCTGGAAGGACCAGGGATAGATGACAACCTCACCGTAGGAGTGGTAGGAAATGCCGAACACTGGCTGTTGCGTCCGGGCAAGGCTGCACCACACCTGCGTCTCGTTCTCAGAGCCGGGCGTGGGGCCGCGGTAGACCCAGGAACTCGGGGTTGTATCGCCGCCCTGGGACCAACGCCAGTCGAAATTGCGGTTCAGGTCAACGCCGTCGTAGCTGTAATCGAACCTGCTGTTCTCGTTGTTGTCGCGTTGGTTCTTGCGCCACCAGGGGTTGCTGCGAGCGGACTCGAACATGTACATGAACCCGTCCGGGTTCACGACCGGGATGAGCCAGATTTCAATCGAGTCCACCCAGCGTTGTACCTCGGGCGAGGTGGCGTAGCCGGAGCAGATGTACCTGGCCAAGTGGATGATGACTTCGTTGCCGAGCGGCTCGCGGGCATGCATGGCGCCGGTGTAGAGCACCGCGGGTTCGTCCTCCTCGACCGAGACGTTGTCCGATATCTTGACCGCGTAAATTGGGACTCTGCGCCACTGGGTCCTGCCGATGGAGCGGAGCATGATGATGTCCGGGTACAAGGTCTGGAGCGAATCGAAGACCCGGAAGGTTTCCTGGTACGTGTGGTACTCGTCCGGTATGTCGAGGTAGGGCGGCGGAGTGACCGGTTCTGTCCGGAACCCGAGCCGCTCGATGGTCCTTGCCTGTTCCCGAGTGACGACCGCGTCGGCCGGGAGCCGGGGAGACTCGGACGCGAAGTCGATGCCGAGGTCAACGAGTTCGCTGATGTCGCCCGGGCCGTGGATTGTGACGAGCCGGTGACCGGGCTCGGTCGCGAGCCCGGCAACGGCGACAAGGATGAGCGCCAGGATGATGGGCTTCATAATCCAAGCGAAGCCAACCGGCCCGCGTGTCCCTTCAAGCCTGACCGATGTCTCCTACCGGTTCACATTCAGCAGCGGGGTCAGTTTCTGGTCGAAGGGCATTATCACGAAAGTGCTGTTCTCGCCGTCGGCGACGT
>CBDUZK010000419.1:0-1695 GCA_965371675.1 uncultured bacterium
GTACCCGGCGAAGACCGGGTCGAAGAGCGTTGTTGCGGGTTCGAGCCGAACCCGGTCCCGGACCCCGAACGCCGCCGCGTTGCGACCGGCCACGGCCAGGGCAGCGGTCGATACGTCAACTGCCAGGACCCGGGCCTGCGGGCAGAGCCGGGCGATTGCGATTGCGATGCAGCCCGAGCCGGTTCCGTAGTCGATTACCACGCGCGGGGCCGGTCTCCGTTCGAGGGCGCGCGCCACCAGTTGTTCGGTTTCCGGGCGCGGAACCAGGACCCGTTCGTCAACGTACAGGTCGAAGTCGAGGAACGGCGCGGAATTGACCAGGTACTGGGGCGGTTCGCCGTTCGCAATCCGGGCGACGAGGGACCGGAACCGGGCCGCGACCGGGTCCGGGACCCTGGCTGCAGCGGTATGCAACTCGTGACGCTTGAGTCCGAGCAGATGCATGAGGATGAACTCCGAATCCGACCGGTCAACCGCGGTGCTGGAACGGATGAGTTCGGCTGCGGTCGGGCCGGTTCCCGGCACGTTGCCGGTTGTCATCGCGGGTTACCCGGCGGCGTTCAGGTCGGCCTCGGCCGCCTCGAGCGCGGTGAAGAGCGGGTCGAGATTCCCGGCCAGGGTCGCTTCGAGCGCGTGCAGGGTGAACTTGATGCGGTGGTCGGTCACCCGGTTCTGGGGGAAGTTGTAGGTGCGGATCTTCTCGCTCCGATTGCCGGTGCCTACCTGCTGGCGGCGTTCCTGCGCGGCCCGCGACTGCTTGGCTTCCCGCTTCGCTTCCAGCAGCCGGGCGCCGAGCACTTTCATCGCCTTGGCCTTGTTGCGTCCCTGGGACCGCTCATCCTGGCAGGACGCGACGATCCCGGTCGGGACATGCGTTATCCTCACCGCGGAGTCGGTGACGTTCACGTGCTGACCGCCGTGGCCGGATGCCCGGAATACGTCGACTCTCAGGTCCGCGGGGTCGATGTTGACCTCGACTTCCTCCGGCTCGGGCAGCACCGCGACCGTGACGGTCGAAGTGTGGATTCGGCCTGCCGCCTCGGTCTCAGGGACGCGCTGGACCCGGTGGACGCCGCTCTCAAACCGGAAGAACCGGTAGGGTTCGGCGCCCTCGACCGAGAACACCATTTCCTTGAAACCCTTGCGGTCGCTCGGGCGTGAGTTCATGACGTCGATTTTCAGCTTGTGCAGCTCCGCGTAGCGCGAGTACATTCGGAACAGGTCCCCGGCGAACAGGGCCGATTCCTCGCCGCCGGCCGCGGGCCGGATTTCGATAATGCAGTTTTTCACCCAGTCCGGCGAGCGCGGGACGAGCGTCTCGTCCAGCTCGGCCGCAATCCGTTCGAGCCGTGCGGTCAGGTCGGTCAGCTCGGCCTGGGCCAATTCCTTCATTTCCGGGTCCTGGGTCTCGCGCAGCACCGTTTCGGCGTCGTGGAGTTCCTGCTCGGCGCGTGAATACTCGGTGAGCTTGCCCCGAAGCGCGGTGGCCCGCCGGAACTCGCGCGTCAGTTCCTTCAGCCGGGCCGGCTGGCGCGCGACGGCCGGGTCGCCCAAATGGGCCTCGGCCTCGCGACCGCGGGCCAGGAGCGGTTCCAGTCGCTTCTCGTAGTCGGCGGATGAAGAGGGCATGGCGATTGGCCTGGGTGGGAAGGGTTAGCGGAAACGGGCCGCGACCGGCCGGTTCAGACAGCTTCG
>CBDUZK010000420.1:0-1676 GCA_965371675.1 uncultured bacterium
CGCGACTCACGCCGGGAATGGGAACAGCAGGCCGCATTCGAGGAAGCGGAACGCAGCCGGGCCGAACGCCGGGCCGAAGCCGTCTTCGACAGCTTCGTGGACGCAAGCCCACTCCCAACCGAGCTGTTCGCAATCAACGGCAAACCCCTGCGCAGCAACAAGGCGGCCGAGCGCCTGCTCGGCAAGGTCCCGCCGCCCGGCATCTCCCTCTTCGACAGCCGCGGGCTCAAACGCGCCGGCCTGCTTGGACCCCAGTTGAAACGCGTGCTCGCCGGCACCCGGGTCGAAACCCCGCCCACCTGGTACGACCCGACCGAACTCGGCCTGCCCGGCAAACCCGGCAGCAGAATCTGCTTCCGCGCCACCGTGTTCCCGCTCTTCGACTCCGAAGGCAATGTCACCCGCATCGCGGTCATCCACCAGGACATCACCGAACAGCAGGAAGCGAAAACCCGGACGCCCGAAGCCATGCCCGAACCGGTTCGGCCGGCCGCAACCACAACCGCAGCACCCGGCACCGACATCCGGGACCTCGAATTCCGCCGCCGCAAAATCGAGCACTCCCTGCGCGAAAGCGAAGAACGCTACCGCTCCTTCATCGAGAAAGCGCTCGGCTACGCGGTCCTGCGCTTCACCGAAGACGGCCGCGTCACCGCGGTCAGCCCGTCAATCGAGACATTCTGGGGCATCTCCGCCGCGACCATCCGGACCGACTCCTCGGCCTTCTTCGCGCAGGTCCATCCCGACGACCTCAACCGGGTCCGGGAAACCGAAGCCGCGGCCCGCACCACCGGCCGCTACCCGGACGAATACCGGTTCCGCGTAGTGAACCGGACCACCGACACCACCCGTTGGATTGAACTCCGCGGCTCGGTCGGCACCGTGCTCGGCAAGAAGACCTACGATGCCATCGTCTTCGACACGACCCACCTCATCGAAGTCGAACGTGCCCTGGCCGCGAAGCGGGCGACGCTCGACACAATCACGGCGAGCGACGTCGACGGCATCGTCGTCCTCGACTCCGAACTCAAAGTCACCTCCTGGAGCAAAGCCGCGGAAACGGCAACCGGCATGTCCGCGGCCGACGCCACCGGCACATCCATCACCGAACTCTACCCGGACTTCGACAAGGTCGGATTCCTGCCCGTCGTCCGGCGCGCTCTCACCGACCGGGTTCCCGGCCGGCACGAAGCCTTCTACCAGGATGGCCGCGAACAATACGCCGGCTGGTTCGACCTCTCCGCCTACCCGCACGAAGCCGGGGTCCTGCTCATCATCCGCAACGTCTCCGCCCGCAAACAGGCCGAACTCGCCTGCCGCCTGGCCGAAACGAAGCTCGACGGCCTGCTCGACACGCCCGGGCTCATGGTCACAATCAAAGACCTCGACCTGCGCTACACCCTGCTCAACCACGCAGCCCTCAAACCACTCGGAATCAAGAAACGCTCGGCCGCGGAAGGCAAAACGGACGCAGACCTGCTCAAGGCCGCGGTCGCAGACCTGCTACACTCCCACGACCGCGAATGCCTCGACGACGAGGACCCGGTCGAACTCGAACTTGCCCTGCCCGACGCGGTCAGTCACGGCTCGGCCTGGTACCGGCTGACGAAAACGCCCCTGTTCGACAAAGACGACAAAGTCCGCGGCATTCTCACCGTCGGCCACAACATCACCAA
>CBDUZK010000421.1:0-1666 GCA_965371675.1 uncultured bacterium
CATCACGAACTGCCTGTCTTCCTGTTTTTCGCTCACGATGTAGAGTATTTTCTCGAACATGCTGTCTCCCTAGGGTGCCATTGTGATTTGCAGTAGCAGCGCGACCGTGGCGATCGCGAGTGACGTTACAGTGACTATCAAACCGACTTTGATCCATTCGCCGAACCGGATATTCTGGCCGGTCGCGCGTTCGAACGCGCCAACCGCTACCAGGTTGGCGGTCGAGCCGATGACGGTCAGGTTGCCGCCGAAGCAGCCGCCGAACAGCAGCGCCCACCAGAGAATGCTGGCGTGGGGCAGACCGATACGGATCAGGTCTTTGACGACCGGGACCAGGGCCGCGACAATCGGCAGGTTGTCCACGAATCCGGAAGCGAAGCCGCCGACCCAGAGCATCAATACCGCGATGGCCCCGGTGGTGCCGCCCGGCATGGCTGCTGCCTGCGGCAGGCCTTCGGTGAACTGAAGCACGAAGTAGCCCAGTTTGGTAGTGACGCCGGTGTACTCGAGGCAGGCGGATTTGCCGAACAGGAACATGAAGAAGATCAGGGTCCACCAGTCGACACCACGGTCGATGAGCTGACGCCCGCGTTCCTGCTCGCTGAACACTATGAAGCCCATCACCGCGAGGGCGGTCGCGAGCAGGGCGGTGCCTTCACCGAGGCCGAGCCAGGTTTCGATGCGGCCGTGCAGGGCAATCAGCAGGATAGTGGTGCCGAAGGTGATCAGGCCGGTGCGCAGCCGGACCGGATCGACCGACTCGGCGGCTTTGCGCAGGGCGGTGAGGTCAAGGTCGTAGCGGAACCCGAAGAAATGCTTGCGGTAGATGAACAGGCAAAGGCCCGCGACGACGACCGCGGAGACCGCGGAAACGGGCGTTGCCCAGCGCAGGAAATGTTCGAAGTTCAACTTGCCGGCAAACGCGATGTAGACACCGATCGGGTTGCCGACCAGGGTGATGGCGCTGCCGACGTTGGTGGCGAATACCAGGCTCAACAGGAACGGGATGAGCGGTGCCTTGGTGCGGCGCGATACCTCGAGCGCGAGTCCGAACGTGACGAGGATGGCCGACACTTCGTCCGCGAACCCGCCCAGGATTACCGAGAAGCCCATCAACACGAGCAGGAGCAGCCATGGGATGCCGCGAACCCGCTCGACCGCCTTGACAATCAGGAAACGAAAGACACCGATACCTTCCAGCCACTTGACGATCACCATCATCGACATGATGAACAGGATGGTCGGAATGGACATGAACTTGACGGTCGTTTCCAGGTCCATTACGCCTGACACCAGGAGTATGCCAAGACTGGCGGCCGCAATCGCAAGCCTGAAGCGCCAGAAAAGCAGGGTGCCGATGACCATCGCCAGGAACAGCGTGACGGTCAATTCCTGCCGGAAGAGCCAGGGCGGGTGGTTGAACTTGACGTAGCCCAACTCTTTGTAGATGCCCTCTTCGGGCAGATGTACCGCGGGCAGGGCAAGGCGAGCCAGCACGAAGATCACGCCCACGGCACCCAGGAAGATGAAGAGCCGGCGGTTGCGCAGGAAGAAGCCCTGGTGCGGCGGTCGGGCGATGATGGCGGAGGCGCGGCGAGGGTTTCTCGCCTTGATGATTCCTTCCCGAATCGAGGGTTGGTTCAGTGACAGGGCGATTTCGGCCAGT
>CBDUZK010000422.1:0-1664 GCA_965371675.1 uncultured bacterium
TCCGATTCTAGAACCGACCGATTCCAAGTCAAGCGCACCCGCCGGCCCGAAGACCGACACAGGAATCTCACCACGAAGACACAAAGGGCACAAAGCCGGAAGACCAACCGCCAAGGGAAGAATCAACCACAGATGAACACAGATGATTGGAGCGGGCGGGCAATCCTCGCCCCGCAGAAGTTCTTTCCTGCTTGCCAGCGCTGGACGAGGAACCTGGCCGGCGTGCGAAATCCGGACTTGACAGCGACGCCGGTGCCACTACGTTTGAGTCATGAGTGTCAAGGTCAACTTCAGAGTACCGAACAGGGTCAAGAGTACAGTCAGAATCATCAGTACAATCATCGGCGCGGGATGCGGGGCAGTGCTTCTGCTCGGGTCCACATGCGGCCTGTTCAACAAGGCCCCGTCCGTTCCAGAGATATCCGGCCCGTCAACCGGGGTCGTCGGCGTGCCGGTCGAGTTCACGGCCACCTCGACTGACCCGGAAGAAGACAGCGTGGCGTTCCAGTTCGACTGGGACGACGGCGACACATCGAACTGGACCGACTTCGTCGTCAGCGGCGCAACGACAGCGGTCAGTCATACCTTCACAGACAGCACGACCTACTCAATCAAGGCCAAGGCAAAGGACAAGTCGGACAAGGAATCCGGCTGGTCCAGAGAGCACGCCACTGATGTGCTTGGTGCGGGCCCCGGCTACCCGGATTCGCTGGTGGCCGAGGTGTATCTTGGTGGCTACGCTGGGGCGGTAGTGACTTCCACAGATGGTGAGTACCTCTACATCGCCCACTTCGGCGACGACCAGGTGCTGGTCATGCGCACCACAGACAACACGGTAGTCGACACAGTACCCGTGGGAGATTGGCCACATGATCTCAAGCTCTCTCCCGACGGAGACTACCTCTACGTTGCCAACCTGGAAGGTGATGACGTAACTGTGATAAGGACTTCTGACCATGCTGTCGTCGCGAGTATCGCAGTCGGCCGCACGCTGGAGGCTCTTGACGTCTCCCCGGACGGCAAGACCATCTACGTTCCGTGCAGAGACGAGGACAGCTTGGCGGTCATAGACGCAATCACGCGAATAGTCACGAAGAAGATAGCCGTGGGTTCTGGTCCGTGCTGTGTATCGGTCTTGCCCGACGGTCAGAGCGTGCTCGTAGCCGAGCGCTTGGACAGCACCGCATCAGTTGTGTCAGTGACCGGTGACAGCGTACTGGCGACAATCAAGAGGAACGCCCTTGTGGATCTCGTCGCAGTCGCGCCGAACGGCCAAGAAGCGTATATCGGCAGCCGCGATGGCCTGCTCGTGGTTGTCTCGGTCGAAGACCTCACTATTTTGAGGACCGTTGAGGTGGGCGGGAACCCAACGCAGATAGCGTTCAGCCCGGACGGCGCGTACGCCTTTGTGGCAACCAGACAGTACTCCAAGCTACCGGTCGTAGACGTTGCTGCGCACCAAGTGGTGGGCTGGCTCCACAATGACCGCTACCTGGCTTACATAGCTGTCAGTCCGACCGGCGACAGGGTTTACGCGACCGATGACATTCGAGGTGTCTACGTCTATGCCAAGTAGGCAGCCGCGCAAACCGGGGGAATAATGGGGACGCTGGGGCTGTTGAAAAAGCGACCATTGGCTTCCTGTTGGTCAAACGGACAGAAAG
>CBDUZK010000423.1:0-1659 GCA_965371675.1 uncultured bacterium
GTAGCCGCGGCGGAACCTCGGGCGAAGGAACAGGGCGCGTTCGGCTTCGGCCGACGGTTTGACCCCTGGCGAGAAGTAGAGGTATGTCGGGTCGAGCCCGAGGACGTGGGCGGTGTTGTAGTTGCGTTCCTTCCAGTGCCACTCGGATTCGAGGATGTGCTCCGGGTTGTGGGCGATGTGCGCGTCGGTCAGGCCGAGCATGTCGACCATGTTCCGGTCCGCGAACCAGGAAACCGCGCCGATGGTGGTGCATCCGAACCATTCGTCTTCACCCAGGTGCCGGTTGAACCAGCGACCGGTCGCGGTCATCTTCGATACGAGGCCGTCTTCGAGCCGCAGGTTGCGGGAGATTTCGGCGCGAACCGTGCGCGGGCTTGTGAACGGCCCGATGAAGGTCAGGGGCAGCAGCGCGACCAGGATAATGGTGTTGACCGCGCGGGGCAGGGGCAGGAGCCAGATGCCTTCGGTCAGCAGGAAGTAGAACAGGAACATCACCGGTACGAAGAACCGCCAGTTGCGCAGCACGTCGCCGCCGACCCAGATGACGTAGAGGGCGTGGATGACGAGCAGGAACACGGCGAAGAACAGGGGAGACCCGACCCGGAGTTTCCGCTTCCGGATGGCGAGCGCGACCGGGACCACGAACGCGACGCCCCAGAGCCCGTATGCCTTGAAGAACCCGACCAGGTATTCGATGCCGGTCTTGATGTAGGCGGCGGACACGCCGGTCTTGGCGTAGTAGGTGTTCGGGAACAGGTATCCGTAGTAGGCCAGTCGCCAGATGTAGAGCGGAGCTGCGAGGACGACGAACGGCCCGACCAGCAGGGCGAACTCCTTCAGTCGGCGCCCGGTGAAGAAGCCGCGTTTCGGGAACATGTGCCGCAGGAAAAAGTGCAGGGCGAACAGGCCGAGGAACATCGTGCCTTCGGGCCGGGTCAGGGTCGAAAGCCCGAGCAGGACCGAAGTGGTGAACAGGTCGCGGCGGGAGGCGTCCGCGCGCGTGTAGAAGTAGAACGCGGCGGCCAGGAACAGGGTGAACAGCGCGGTCTCCATGCCGCTCACGCACCAGTAGGCGAACGAGCCGTTGACCGCGAGCAGCAGCGTGGCCAGCGCGGCGAGCCCGGGCGGGCCGGTGGTGTGGCGCCGGACGAGCAGGACGAAGATGAACATGATGCCGATGCCGCAGGCGACCCCGATGAGCTGGGACAGCGGGATGATGATTGAGAACGGCAGGCCGATGACGCCGAGGCCGGCGAGCAGCATCATCCACAGGAAGTTGGTATAGCCCTCGGTGCGTTCCCCGGGGTTGAACACCGGGCCGTTTCCGCGGATGACGTTGCGGGCGTAGCGATAGGTGATGAACGAGTCGTCCTGGAGGAACGCGGACGAGGATGCGTGCCACACGAAGATGCCGACCGCAAGCGCCAGTATCACCCATGGCAGCCACGCGGGCAGGGTCCGGGCCTGGCGGGGTGGCTGGGTACGGGCCTTGCGACCCGGTTGGATTCGGGGCGTCCGGGAAGAGTGTCTCATGGTCTAGCTCCCGGTCGCTTCGCATTCGGCCAGCCGCTGCTTGCCTCGGATGACCCCGGCGCTGAACGGGCCGGACCGGATGGCGGCCAGTTCCGCGCGGGCCCGGTTGATGGCGGCGCGCGACGC
>CBDUZK010000424.1:0-1643 GCA_965371675.1 uncultured bacterium
CAGTGACCGGGCGATTTCGGCCAGTACTTTGAGGTAGAGTTGGCGCTCACGAGGCGGGGCGATGATCACGACCGCGGTGCGGACCGGCTTGCCGTCAACCGAGTTCCATTCCATCGGCTGTTTCAGGCGGAACAGGGCGACCACGATCCCGCGGGCCGATTCGAGCGTGGCATGGGGAATCGCGATGCCGTGGCCGACGCCGGTCGAGCCCTGCCGTTCCCGCTTGGTGAACTCGTCGATCAGCGTGGCGCGGTCGGTAATCAGTCCGCGGGCGGCGAGCCGGGTCGCCACAAGATGGAAGAAATCGCGCTGGCTGGAGATGTCCGGACAGTCGAAAGCCAAATTCCCGGAGACGTAGTTGGCGAGCTTAAGCATCCTGCTCCCTGAAGCCGCGTACGAGCGCGATGATCCGATCCTGCTCAGCGCCGGTCAGGTCGGGTCGGATCGGCAGGGTCAGGGTTTCGCGGCAGGCCTGCTCCGCGACCGGCAGCGACGGCGGGGTTCCGGACAGCACCGGTTCAAGGTGAGCCGGCGTCTCGTAGTAGCGGCCGGTTTCGACGCCGCCGTCCGCCAGGAACCGGTGGAGTTCGTCCCGCCGTGGGGTGAGGATTGCATACTGATGACAGGCGGAAGTGCATCCCTCGCGGCCATGAACGACCTTGGTCACGCTGCCGAGTTCCTCGTCGTAGCGCCGGGCGATGGCGCGGCGGCGCTCGTTGTCGGCTTCGAGTCCGGCGAGCGCGGTGGCAAGGAACGCGGCCTGGATTTCGTCCAGCCGGGAGTTGTATCCCCAGGAGACATGGCGGCCGTCAGCGTCCCGGCCGTGGTTGCGCAGCAGGTCGATGCGGGCGGCAACCTGCGGGTCGGTGGTCGCCACGGCGCCGCCATCCCCGAGCGCGGCGAGGTTCTTGGTCGGGTAGAAACTGAAGCCGGCGACATCGCCGAACGAACCGAGTTGTCGGCCGTGCCAGGTTGCGCCGACCGCCTGGGCCGCGTCCTCGATGAGGTGGAGATTCCGCTCACGGCAGAACGCGCTGAACCGGTCGACGTCGGTGCAGTGGCCGAACAGGTGAACGAGCAGGATTGCCTTCGTGTGTGGGGTGACCACGGCGGCGCAGGCATCGGCGGAGAGGCAGAGAGTGTCGGGTTCGACGTCGGCGAACACCGGCTGCGCACCGGCCCGGACAATCGCCTCGACCGTGGCGAAGAAGGTGAACGGCGTGGTGATGACTTCGTCTCCCGGGCCGATGTCGAGCGCCTTCAATCCGAGGATGAGCGCGTCGGTGCCGCTGTTCACGCCCCGGACGTGGTCAACCCCGAGGAACCGGCCGAACGCGGTCTCGAATGCGGCCAGTTCCGGCCCCATGACGAAACGGCCGGTCCTGATCACGCGACGCAGGACACCGCACAGCTCCTCTTCGGCGCCGTGAAGGGCCTGCCTGAGGTCGTAGAGCGGAATCGAGTTCGCCAAGATGGAGGATGATAGCCATGCAGTTGTCCGAGTCAACGCATCTCGGCGGCGTGACTGCGACGGCGCGGCAGGGTCAGCGGGTCAGGATGACCTTCGCCCGAAGGGGACTGTCCCCTGGGATGCCGGAGGTTGGGACTGTAC
Source organism: uncultured bacterium (assembly GCA_965371675.1). Lineage (GTDB taxonomy): Bacteria > Hydrothermota > Tepidihabitantia > Tepidihabitantales > Tepidihabitantaceae > DSBX01. Next base: position 1,613 of record CBDUZK010000424.1, read on the forward strand.
CTGCAGGGCGGACAAAGTACACGTCGGGAGC
>CBDUZK010000425.1:0-1642 GCA_965371675.1 uncultured bacterium
GACCACGCGCAGGGTATCCTGCCGGCTGACTACGATAGGGGTGTGCATAGGTACGGCACTGGCAAGCTATGGTTCAGAACCATAGAGGTTTCTGCGCGTCATGGCAGCAAACGGAGGCAGTAGATGACCAAGGAAGTCGCGAGCATTGTCCAGCGGGTGTGGGGATTCTGCAATCCGTTGCGGGATGCGGGGCTGAGCTACGGGGACTACGTCGAGCAGCTCACCTATCTCCTGTTCCTCAAGATGGACGACGAGCAGACCCGGAGGCCGTTCAACCGCAAGCCGTCGGTTCCGGTCGGGCTAGACTGGCAGAGCCTTGTCGGCAAGGACGGCGAGGAACTGGAGCGGCACTACCGCCACATCCTCGAAGCGCTGGGTAAAGCCGCGGGATTGCTCGGCGTCGTCTTCAAGAAGGCGGACAACCGCATCAAGAATCCCGCTTTGCTCAAGCGGCTGGTTGTACTCATCGGGTCCGAAACCTGGCTCGGGCTGGGCGCGGATGTGAAGGGCGCGATTTACGAGGGCCTGCTTGAGAAGAACGCCGAGGACGTGAAGAGCGGTGCGGGCCAGTACTTCACTCCCCGTACACTCATCAGGGCGATGGTTGCCTGCCTGCGACCAAGGCCGGGCGAGGCTATCTGTGACCCGGCCTGCGGCACCGGCGGGTTCTTTCTTGCGTCCCATGACTTCCTCACCGACCCGAAGAACTATGCGCTCGACAAAGCCCAGAAGCGGGTCCTTCGCTACAAGACGTTCCGGGGTAACGACATCGTGGACGACGTGGTCCGGCTCTGCGTCATGAACCTCATGCTCCACGGCATCGGCGGTAACAAGAGCCCGATTACCGGCGACGATGCACTGGTAGCCGAGCCGTCCGACCATTTTGAGTTGGTGATGACCAATCCACCGTTCGGCAAGAAATCGAGTTTCACTATTGTCAACGCCGAGGGTAAGGCGGACAAAGCGACTTTGACCTACGAACGACCCGATTTCTGGGCCACGACCTCGAACAAACAGCTTAACTTCCTCCAGCATGTGAAGGCGCTCTTGAAGATGAACGGCCGGTGCGGCATCGTCGTGCCCGACAACGTGCTGTTTGAAGGTGGGGCCGGTGAGACGGTCCGGCGCAAGCTGTTGCACGAGTGCGACGTCCACACGCTGCTGCGCCTCCCGACCGGCATATTCTACGCCCAGGGCGTGAAGGCAAACGTACTGTTCTTCGACCGCAGGCCGGGCCGGGAGAAGCCCTGGACCGAGAAGCTCTGGATATACGACCTGCGGACCAACAAGCACTTCACGCTCAAGACCAGCCCGCTGTCCGACGATGACCTCAAGGAGTTCGTCACGTGCTACAACCCGGCCAAGCGGCACGAGCGCAAGGAGTCCGAGCGGTTCAAGTGCTTCGGCTACGACGAGCTGGTCGCCCGCGACAAGGCGAGCCTGGACATCTTCTGGCTCAAAGACAAGAGCCTCGAAGACCTCGAGAACCTGCCTGAGCCCGACGTCCTGGCCCGCGAAATCACCGAGAGCCTTGAAACTGCCCTTGAGCAGTTCCGTGGAATAGCGAAGGATTTGGAGGAGTAAGCATGTCATTGCTGGCTGAAGAAGTCGTTGAGGAGTGGCTGAACCGGAATGGGTACTT
>CBDUZK010000426.1:0-1633 GCA_965371675.1 uncultured bacterium
GTTGAGATTGTGACAACCGAGGAGTTGTGATGCAAACACGCACAGTAGTCTGGAGCCTGGTAGGCCTGGTCATACTTGCCGGAGTGATATTCCTCCTGTCGACTCGCAAGCCCCCGCCGACCCCCTTCACGGTTGAGAATATCCGGGAGCAGGCCGCAAGGGTCAGCCGCAAGCTTGACAAGCTCGAACAGGATATCATGACCGCGAGGGGACAGTTGCCCCAGGGGGTCGATCCGACTGAGAAGTTCGGAGCGGTCGAGAGTCTGCTCAGTCGGGCCCGGGCTGCAGTAGACCAGGTCGGGACGGCCGAGGAGCCGAAGCAGGCCTATGCCGCTCTGGAGGAAGCGCGTCAGCTCCTGAGTGAATGCACCCGGAAGTTCAAGCGGGTGGCCAAGCCACCCCGGCGGCCCGGCAGGTAACGGTCCGGCCGGTCAGGGCCAGATGTAGCTGAGGCGGGGCGACCGGGGCCAGCCCAGCATCCGTTCGGCAGTACTCGTCAGGAAATCGGTCAGGCGGAACTTCAGGCGTCGCCGCGGCTTGATCAGCCGCGGCTCTCCCTTGATGCCGGCCAGGTCGGCCGTGATGCGCTTGGCGTCTTCGAGTGTCCCGAGCGTATCGACCAGGCCGTATTCCAGGGCCTGGCGGCCGGTGAAGATGCGGCCGTCCGCGACAGCCCGGACTTCCTGCTCGGGCAGGTCGCGCTCGGCGCTGACGACCGAGACGAACTGGTCGTAGACGTCGACCACCACATCCTGCAGGATATCCCGGTCCCGGGCAGACATTGTTCGGAAGGGTGAGCCGATATCTTTGTGCTCGCGGGACTTGATGACTTCGATGTCGATTCCAATCTTGTCCATCAGCTCCCGGACGACCGGGAACTCCATGATGACGCCGATTGATCCGGTGAGCGTGCCCGGGTTGGACACAATCAGGTCGGCCGGACAGGCGACGTAGTACCCGCCGGAGGCGGCGATGGTGCCGAGGGACACCACGATCGGCGTGCCGTCATCGCGGATGCGGCAGATTTCGCTGTAGATTTCGTGCGAGGGGGTAACGACTCCACCCGGGCTGTCGATCCGGATCAGGATTGCCTTGACCTGCGAGTTCCCGGCGAGGTACTTGAGGTCGCGCACGGTCGGCCGCGAGTCGATGATGGTGCCTTCAATCGTCATGTAGCCGATGCCGGTGCCGAGCGAGGAGCCGAGGTTCCCGAACGCCGAGCGCGAGTTGTCGCCGAGGTATAGAGCGCCGAACAGGACCAGCGGGGGCACGACGAACAACAGTGCGACCACGACGATGAGTAGAATCAACAAGCCGCGCTTCATGATTGGAATGGGCCCAAGTGGAATTGAACCACTGACCCCTGCGTTATCAGCACAGTGCTCTACCAACTGAGCTATGGGCCCGGGTAGGCTGAGGGTTCAAGGGGCCGAGGGTTCAAGAGGACAAGTGTCGGAATCCGGACTCCGCATACTCGAACCCTGGAACTTCTGGCTCCCGGAATCCTTGCTTGTGGAATGATACGGAAACGGTCAGGGCAGTCAAGGAAGCGGTTTGATGTCCCACCCGCTCTTAGTGTCCTCGACCAAGTAGCCGAGCTCGGCAATGCGGCTTCTCAGACTGTCAGCCCTCG
>CBDUZK010000427.1:0-1628 GCA_965371675.1 uncultured bacterium
CCCATCCCAGCCGCAGGCCCGGGCGATGTACGAGCAGGACCGGTTCTGGCCCGCGGCCCCGGCCGAAATCGTTGGTATTTTCACCCTGCGCGGAGTGCGGGTAGCGCGGGTACGCCTGAACCCGGTGCAGTACAACCCGAAGACCGACGAAACCAGGTTCCACCGGGAACTGCGCGTGGTGGTGCGTTTTGCCGATGAACCGCGCAAGCGGGTCGGGTTCGGTAAGCCCAACCGGGTGCTGGACCGCATGCTGGTGAACGGCGGCGAGGCACGGTTCTGGCTGGCCGGTGAACCGGGCCTGGATACCGACTCGGTCAACTTCATCGACCGGTACACGGACTGGTGCAAGGTCAAGACCGAAACGACCGGAGTGTACCGGGTAACCGGCGCGGAACTGGCCGAGGCCGGGTTCATCACCACGGGTATCGACCCGGCCGCGCTGCGCCTGTTCACCATCGGCGAATACACGGTCAACGAACACTACCCGGATACGATGGTCGAAGTGCCGATTACCGTGCATGGCGGCGGGGACGGCAGCTTCGACGCCGGTGACTACGTGGCGTTCTACGCCGAATCCCCGTCCACCTGGAAGACCGACTCCGCCGGCAACAGGTACTGGTACACCAACTATTTCACCCGGTACCGGTACTGGTGGCTTACCTGGGGTGACGGGTCCGGGCGGCGGATGGCGGCCCGGTCCGGCGCGGGCGCGACCAACCCGCGTCTGGTCGCGTCGAACCGCATCCGGCTCGAAGACGACCGGTTGTGTCCGGCCCGGTCCGGCCTGCTCTGGCTCTGGGAGCGGTACATCAAGGTGGCGAACAAGGACACCGGCCTGTTCCGGCGCGAGCTGGATATCCCGAACCGCGATACCATCTACGAGATTTCGGGCCGGGTCTACGGGGCCAAGCACCGTAACAGCCCGACGTTATGGTACTACGTACGGTTGTATCTCAATGACGTGGAATTGGATACGATGGTGATTACGCCGCGCGCGTCGGTGCCCCCGCCCCGCGATTTCATTACCGACGTGCCGACTGCGGCGGGCGCAAGAGAAGGGCTGACCGACACCCTGACGTTCGAGCTGTACGGAGACCCGGAGACCACCATCTACCTGGACTACCTCGAAGTGCGCTACGCCGCGAAGCTGGCGGTGTCGGGTGATGTGCCGTTCATCGAGTTCGGGTTTGAAGATGCCGGGGTGGTGGAAATCGGCATCGCGGGCGCGTCGGGCGACGTGCTGCTGCTCGACGTGACCGACCCACAAAGCGTAGTGCGCATCACGGAAACATCGGTCACCGGCGGTCGCCGGGACGCGAAACTGGACGTTGCGGCCGGGGCCCGGTTCACCTGTGTGCTGACCTCGCATCTGCGTGAGCCGCTCGCGGTCGAGCGGCGATTCCCCGGTACGCTGCGCGGCCCCGGGGAGCCGGCCGATTACTACGTCGTCTGCCCGGACGAGTTCCACGCCGCGGCCCGGGACTACGCGCGCTACCGTCGTGGCAACATCGCCGATATCCCGGGCGCTGTCGCAGAGGCGGTGCGTCTGTCCGACATCTACGACGCGTACGCATTCGGGATGGAAGAGCCGGGCGCAATCAAGAAATTCCTGGCGACGAAGCAGCCGG
>CBDUZK010000428.1:0-1624 GCA_965371675.1 uncultured bacterium
GCCCAGGTAGTGGCTCGCCCGGGCGGCAGATCAGCCTGGTGCCGTCCGGGTCCGGGGTCGTTCTGCGGGTCGGGTTCTGACCCGGTTTGACGGCCGCGTGATTTGGTCATAGAATCCCGCCGATGAACCTGAAGACTGTGCGCGAGAATCCGGACGAAGTCCGGCGCATCCTGGCGTTGCGACGGTGCAATGTGGACGTCGATGGGATTGTCAGTCTGGATGAAGAGCGGCGCGAGTTGTCACAGCACAGAGACGAGGCCCGACACAAGCAGAAGAAGTTGTCGAAGGGTGTCTCCGGCGCCAAGCGTGAAGGCCGGGACTGTCCGGAACTGCTTGAGCAGGCGAAAGAGCTTTCGGTCCGGGTGAAAGGAACCGAAGCGCAGTTGTCCGAAGTCGAGACCAGGCTGAACGAGTTGGCCGGGATGCTGCCCAACCGGGTTCACGAATCGGTCACGGCCGAGGAGGAACTCGTGTCGGAATGGGGCGACATCCCGGAGTTCGATTTCGATCCGCTGGCACACTGGGACCTGGGTGAGGCGCTGGGTATTCTCGACCTGAAAGCTGCGGCCAACCTGGCCGGTTCGAGGTTCCCGCTTTTCAAGGGTCAGGGTGCTCTGCTCCGGCGGGCGCTGCTGAATTTCTTCCTGGACACAGACACCCGGAGCGGGTACATGGAAGTGTCACCGCCGGTGCTGGTCAAAGCCGCGGCCCTGCGGGGCAGCGGCCAGTTGCCTCACCTTGAGGAAGACATGTATGCGCTGCGCGACGACCCGCACTACCTGATACCCACGTCGGAGGCGGTGCTCGCCAACATGCACCAGGGTCAGACGCTGCAGGAGGCCGACTTGCCACTCAAGTACGTTGCCTGCACGCCGTGTTTCCGACGCGAGGCGGGCTCGTACGGCAAGGACGTGCGCGGAATCACCCGGGTGCACCAGTTCGACAAGGTGGAGATAGTACGCCTCACCAGGCCTGAGGGTTCGTACGACGCGCTTGAGGAGATGCTGGCCGAAGCGTGCGTGCTGCTCAAGGAACTGGGGATTCCGTACCGGGTGAAGCGGCTTGCGGCATGGGATATCGCGTACCAAGCCGCGAAGACGTACGACATTGAAGCTTGGGCTGCGGGCGAGAAACGGTGGCTTGAGGTATCGTCGGTCTCAAACTGCGAAGACTACCAGGCCCGCAGGTCGAAGACCAGGTTCCGTACCGCCGACGGCAGAAGCGGGTTTCCCCATATCCTGAACGGCTCGGCCCTGGCCCTGCCCAGGACATTCATTGCCCTGATTGAGAATAACCAGCAGCCGGACGGCTCGGTTGTGATTCCGGAAGTGCTCCGGCCTTACATGGGCGGCCTGGAGCGAATCAGCTAGTTTCCCCGACCGAATCTGTGGGGCAGGAAGTCCTTGAGTCGCATCCGGCGCGTGGTCTTCCGGTTCGCGAGGACGATTTCCGGGTTCCCGCCGAACTCGGCGATAACCTGGAGACACGCACCGCAGGGCGGCGTCAGGCCTTCGGTATCGGTGAACACCAGTACCGCCTTGAGTGATTTCGCGCCGGCGCAGACCGCGCGGGCGACGGCGTTCCGTTCGGCGCAGATGGTCAAGCCACGGGATGAGTTCTCGAC
>CBDUZK010000429.1:0-1624 GCA_965371675.1 uncultured bacterium
CGAGGCGCTGGCCGAAGCCGGCTGCACCCGCATCTCGACCCAGCTCAAGATCGACGACCGCCGCGACAAAGACCGCGTCATGCAGGACAAAATCGACGCGGTCAACCGACCGGACTAGCGCGGCCGCGCGGGAGCGACGGTCAAGACAGGACCTGCTGGCTAGTCGGTCCTCACCCAGAGCAGACCCGGAACGGTCTGAAGGGCAAGCTTCATCGTCACCTTGGTGCCCTGGAGCGAAAGGACCTTGACCTTGCCGAAATGGTCCTCAACCGCATCCCAGCCGTTCGCACTGGGGTCGATCCAGAAGTAGTAAACCAGACCGGTGACACACGAATGCGCTGTGTAGAAATCGCCGGCCGCGAAGCGTTCCGCGTCGAAGTCGGTCCCTGAAGCCTCGGCGACCGCGTTGTCCTTGTCGTTGAAAGGCGGGGTGTACCGATTCGGACTGCAGAAGAGCATGTCCCCGTCCTGCGTGTCGTCCATCACGAAGTCGAGCAACGGGTGATTCTGTGATGAGTCCAGAGTATATGCCAGGCACATCCCGTTGGCGTCAAATCCGAGCCCACTCGGATGGTCCGGGTTTGGGTCGCTCTTGCCGTAGACGTCGAGCGTCGCAGTGATGACCGCAGACAGGTTCTTCGTCCACTGCTGGCCTTCGACGGTCCCGGCGTAGGCGCGCACCGAAACCGTCTTGGCCGGGCCTGCAACGTCGTAGGTCGTCGCGGTGATTGTGTACGTGGAGTCATCGACCTCGACCTTGTATCCCTCGGCTCCGGAGATCGCCGACCACGTCAGCCGCAACTGCGCTCCATAGGTTACGGCTATGTAGACAACATTCGGAGGAGCAAACCCGACAGGACCGCCCACGGTGACCTGAAACGGAGCGGACCACCCGGATTCCGTGCGGTAGGCATCACGCGCCAGAATCCGAACTGCGTAGGCGCCGGGATCCCGATAGACGTGTGAGTCCGGCACTGCGTAACCACTGGCCCGGGCAGATGTCCACGCCCCTGAATCGCCATCACCCCACGCGAAACGATAGGACACCAGGTGTCCTTCCGGGTCAGTTGACATGGCGTTGAGGACAAAGACCGCGCCGGTATCCGTCTCATTGGAACCGGTTACCTGGGGAAGGGACGGCCCCTGGTTGTCCGCCGGGCCAATATCAACCGAGAATACCTCAGACCACTCGGACTCGTGCTCCTCCTCGTCGCGGGACTTGGTCTTGATCTCAAATGCACCCGTGTCCGAGTAGACGTGCGTTCGGGTTACCTGCTGCCCACTGGCGTAGTATGGGGACCACTCGAATGCGCTCGTGTCGCCCCAGGAAAACATGTAGGAAAGCTGTCCCCCTTCCGGGTCGACGGCGGAAGCAGTACAGGTGAGCGTATCTCCGGCCAGTCCCATCGCGTCGCCGGAAACCTCGGGCACCGACGGCGGCTGATTGGTCTTACAGGCAAAGAGAACAAGCAACAGGCTCGTGGCAACCATGGCCCAGACCCTACGATGATATATCATTAGAATACCTCCATATCTTCGTGCAGACTACAGGCAGGCGTGCCCCTGTCAAGATTCCTCGCAGACCAGAAAAGCACTCCCCCATTCTCCTGGCCCGAGACGCGAC
>CBDUZK010000430.1:0-1620 GCA_965371675.1 uncultured bacterium
TGACGAGGTAGTGGCCGAGGTTGTGCGCCGCACCGTCGACGGATACAAGGAAGTGGTTCTCACCGGAACGAAGGCCGGCACATACCACCATGACGGTATCAACCTGCGTCGTCTGCTACAGCGAATCCTGTCCGAGACCGGTATACCGCGAATAAGGCTCTCTTCTCTCCAGCCCGGGGAGATTACGCCGGACCTTATCCGGCTCTGGGACGATGCCCGACTGTGCCCCCATTTTCACCTGTCCCTCCAGAGCGGCAGCGACCCGGTGCTGCACCGGATGAAGCGGCACTATCTCACCGGTGATTTTCGGCAGGCGGTATCCCTGATTCAAGAACGCCTGCCTGATGCCGCCGTCACCACGGACGTAATCGTAGGATTCCCCGGCGAGACCGATGAAGAGTTCGAGGAGGGCTACCGCTTCTGCCGGGAGATGGGATTCGCCCGCACACACGTTTTCCCCTATTCAGCCCGGTCAGGTACGGAGGCTGCCAGCCTGCCGGGTCACGTGCCTGAAACGGTCAAGCGACAGCGAACACAGAGAATGCTGGCCCTGGCCGAGGAGAGCGCCGGACGCTTCCGGCAACGCTTCTCCGGCAGGGCGATGACGGTCCTCTGGGAGCAACGCGTTGCGGATGGTCGCTGGTCCGGAATCACAGAGAATTACATCCGCACTTACGTGGAGAGTGAAGATGACCTGGCCAACAGGTTACTGCCACTGACACTACCTTAGTCCATTAGTATTAGCGGGAGGTTACATGAGCAACTCTACACACTTTCTAGACCTGTTCTTCTATCCCAGGAATGTCGCCGTGGTGGGCGCGAGCCGCAGCCAACGGTCGAATAACTACTACCTCACAGAGAACATGGTCAGGCTGGGTTTTCCCGGTAAGATCTACCCGGTCAATCCCAACGCTACTGAAATCCTCGGGTTGAAGGCTTACCCGAATATTGGCAGCATCGAAGATGATATCGACCTGGCCGTCATCTCGGTCCCGGCCAGGATGACGCTGGACATCGTGCGGGAATGCGTTGCGAAGAAGGTTAAGGGCATAACAATTGTCGCCGGCGGGTTCTCTGAAATCGGCACCGATGGCCAGAAAACACAGGATGAAATCCTTGGCCTGCTAAGAGCAAACGGCATCCGGGCCATCGGCCCGAATGCGCTCAGTCCGGTCAACTCCGCCAACAGCTTGATAGTCGGTTTCGCACCTACTGCCCGAAAGCTGCCCCGGGGAGGGCTTTCATTCATCTTCCAGTCCGGACTCTACCAGCCACGGCTGAACTGGCTGACCTTTGATTTGAACCTCCGCATCAGCAAGCTGATTGACCTTGGTAACAAGATGGACATCAACGAGGTTGATGCCCTGGAGTACCTTGCTCAGGACGAAGATACCCGCGTAATCGCGCTACACATGGAGAGTATTGCCGGTGACGCCCGCCGGTTTATGCAGGTGCTACGGGAAACAACACCGCACAAGCCGGTCATCGTCCTCAAGTCGGGTCGGACCGCCGCCGGGGCGAAAGCGGCGTCCTCCCACACGGCGGCGATAATGAAGTCCAGCGATACCGTGGTCGATGCCGCCCTGAGACAGGCCGGGGCCATCCGCGTGCACGGTCTGG
>CBDUZK010000431.1:0-1606 GCA_965371675.1 uncultured bacterium
GTCAGCGGGCGCAATCCTGACCCGGCTGCTGGCCCGCGACGGGTATCACGTGTTCGCGTACCCGGACGTGATGTCGCGGGTCCGGGGCGGCCATAACTTCACCGACATCCGCGTCGCGGACCACCCGGTACAATCAACCGCCCCGGCGGCCAACCTGCTGCTTGCGTTCGACGAGTCCTCGGTACGCGCCGACGCGCGTGCGATGATTCCCGGTGGTACGGTCGTGTTCGACGGCGAGGGCGGCGAGGACCTGCGCGGACAGGTGCAGTTGCTGCGCGTGCCGTTCGGGAAGCTGGCCCGGGAGCATGGCGGCAGCCCGGTCTACGGCAACGCGGTGGCGTTGGGGGTGATGGTCGCGCTGATCGGTCAGCCCCGGTCCGGGTTGGAGGCCCTGCTGCGGGAGCGGTTCCGGCACCGGGGACGCAAGGTGGTGGGGGCGAACTTGAAGTGTGCGAGGGCCGGGTACGCGCGGGTATCGGACCGGGTGCGGAATGAATGTCCGTGCCGGATCCCGGTGCTGGGTCGGGAGCCGAAGCTGGTCCTGACCGGGAACCAGGCGGCCGGGTTCGGCGCGCTGGCGGCCGGGGTCCGACTCTACGCCGGGTACCCGATGTCGCCCGCGACCGGGATTATGGAGTACCTGGCCGGCAAGCAGCGGGATTTCGGGCTGGTTATGGAGCAGGCGGAGGACGAGATTGGCGCGGCCAACATCGCGCTGGGTGCGGCCTACGCCGGGGTCCGGGCGATGACCGCGACTTCGGGCGGCGGGTTCGCGCTGATGGTGGAAGCCCTGGGGTTTGCCGGCATGGCGGAACTGCCGCTGGTGATTGTCCTTGCCCAGCGACCGGGGCCGGCGACCGGGTTCCCGACCCGGACCGAACAGGGAGAGTTGCTCTACGTGCTGAACGCGGGGCAGGATGAGTTCCCGCGTTTCGTGTTCGCACCGGGCAATGCGGAGCAGATGTGCTACGCCACGCACCGGGCGTTCGAGCTGGCAAGTCGCTTCCAGGTGCCGGCAATCATCCTGTCCGACCAGCAGTTGGCGGATTCGGCGTGGACCGTGGACGGCTTCGACCGGTCCCGGCTCGCGACCACGGACGATTTCGCAGGGGACATCGTTCGGGCGGAGTTTGCGTACCAACGCTACGAGTTCACCGACAGCGGGGTGTCACCGCGAATCCAGCCGGGCACGCCCGGCCAGGTCGTGCGGATGATGGGCAGCGAGCACGATGAGCGGGGGCTGCCGACCGAGGACGCCGCGAACCGGACCCGGATGCATGAGAAGCGGATGCGCAAGACCGGCGGGATGCGGGAGTGCTTCGGCGAGATCGAGCTGTACCCGGATGATGGCGAACGGGTACTGGTCGCGTGTTTCGGTTCGACCCGGGGCGCGGTGCGGGAAGCGGTGGATATCCTGCAGCAGGACGGGGTCAGGGTGGGGATGATGCATCTGCCCGAGCTGTGGCCGTTCCCGCGCGCCCGGGTGCAGGCGCGGCTGGCCGCGACCCGTCGGTTGATCACGGTCGAGAACAACTCGACCGGCCAACTCGGGCGGCTGCTGGCGCGGATGACCCGGCGCGCGCCGGACCGTGAAGTGCTGAAGTCG
>CBDUZK010000432.1:0-1605 GCA_965371675.1 uncultured bacterium
CCGAATCTCCCCGATCAGGTCGTCAATCTGGCCCTTGGTCGGCCGCACAATCATCTTCGGGTCCACCAGTCCGGTCGGTCGCACAATCAACTCTGCCACCCGCCCGGGCGTCACTTGCATCTCGAACGTCCCCGGCGTCGCTGACGTGAATACCACCTGCCGAATCAGGGTCTGCAACTCGTCGAACTGCAGGGGCCGATTGTCCAAACACGAAGGCAACCGGAACCCGTAGTCCACGAGGGTCCGCTTGCGCGCGCGGTCGCCGTTGAACATCCCCTGGATCTGCGGCAGGGTCGCATGCGACTCGTCGATAATCATCAGGTAGTCTTCCGGGAAGTAGTCGAGCAGGCAGTAGGGCCGCTCGCCCGGCGGCTTGTTGAGCAGGTGACGCGAGTAGTTCTCGATCCCCGGGCAGTAGCCGAACTCGCGCATCATCTCGATGTCGAACCTGGTCCTGGTTTCGAGCCGCTGGGCTTCAAGCAGCTTGTCCTGGGCCTTCAACTCGGTAACCCGCTGGACCAGTTCCCGCTCGATTGAACCGATCCCGGTCTCCATCATCCGGTCGTTCGTAACGAAGTACTTGGCCGGGTAGATGACGATGCGCGACTCACGGGCCGTGACGTCACCGGACACCAGGTCGAACACGCTCAGCCGCCCCACCCGGTCCCCGTCGAACTCGACCCTCACCCCGTGGTCCCGGTGGGACGGGTGGATTTCAACCACGTCGCCCCGGACCCGGAACGTCGAGCGCTTCAACTGGAGATCGTTGCGCGAGTAATGGAGCCGGACCAGTTGCTCCAGCAGTTCATCGCGGTCCAGGTCCTTGTCCAACTCAATCGGGAACAACGAATCCCGAAACTCCCACGGCTCGCCCAGGTTGTAGATACACGACACCGACGCCACCACCACCACGTCGCGTCGCTCGATCAGGCTCGACGTCGCGCGCAACCGCAGCCGCTCGATCTCTTCGTTGATCGAAGCGTCCTTCTCGATATACAGGTCGTGCTCCGGCACGTACGCCTCCGGCTGGTAGTAGTCGTAGTACGAGATGAAATACTCGACCGCGTTCTCCGGGAAGAACTGCCGGAACTCACCGTACAACTGGGCCGCCAGGGTCTTGTTGTGCGAGATGATGATAGTCGGCCGGTTCAGCCGCTCGATGACGTTCGCGACCGCGTAGGTCTTGCCCGAACCGGTCACGCCAAGCAGGGTCGCGTACTTCGCCCCGGACTCGAGGAACTCAACCAGCTTCTCAATCGCCTGCGGCTGGTCCCCGGCAGGCTTGTACGGCGCGGACAGCTTGAACCGGACGTCGGGTTCGGGCACCGGTCGATTCTAGAACCGACGCCTCCGCAGTCAAGCCCCGACCCGGACCCGAAAACCGACACAGGAATTTCAACACCAAGACACCAAGAGCACCAAGCAGAAGACCAGGAGCCGACAAGGACTGCCACCCACCGGGTGCGGTACTACCTCGACCGAGGAGACGGCACAAGACCTCGTAGATTCCGGCTTCCTGCCTTCGTGTCTTTGTGCCTTTGTGGTTTCATTTCGGTTCTAAGGCCGGACCCGTGTGACGCCACAGCGTGCTGCGAGCTATGCCTC
>CBDUZK010000433.1:0-1598 GCA_965371675.1 uncultured bacterium
CAACGGGGAGGCCGACTGGCCTCCCCGTCCTTCCAATTCCTCCTTGCAGGACCGGGTGGTCGTTCCTTTCTGCCGCATCTGCCGCAGCCCGGAAGGTCTGAGGTGTCCAGACGGCTGTCGTGCCCCGGTGACGCTTGCTGCCGGCGTCGTGGAAGATGAAGACCGGGTCGTCAGCGCCAGCGACTACTTGCCCTGGCAGAATGACAACTAGGTCTGTCTCGTTCGAAATGGAGGACAGGGCGTTCGGCGACGCGCCCATGAACTACAAGGCTCGCCTGAGGATGAAGGGTGTCCCAGACCCGGCCGGAGTGGCGGTTGAACTCCGTCCCGTGAGCGAAACCGGGATTGAACCGGGGGCCCCGAGGCGGCACGCTCCAATCTCACATGGCGCGCTACCGCAGGTAGTCGCCGGGGAGTTCAGTTGTGATGGAGGTATCTTGATGACGAAGTACTACTGTCGAACGCGAGTGAGGGGATGGGCATGAAGTGCCTCATTATCGCAGCGGGCAACGGAAGCCGGCTGCAGCAGAAGGGTGACAGCAAGCCTCTTGTCCCCATGCTGGGAGTTCCGCTCATCGAACGTGTTATCCGCTCAGCCATGGAAGGTGGAGCGGACGAGTTCTATGTTGTCACGGGACATCGGGGCGAACTGGTGCGCGCCTTTCTGGAGGGATTGGCGAAACGTCTCGCGGTTCGGATTACACCGCTGGTCAATGACGACTGGGAGAAAGGAAACGGGATTTCGGTACTGAAGGGAAAAGAAATCCTGGCTGAACCGTTCTTGCTGCTCATGTCAGACCACCTCTTCGATGCAAGCCTTGCCAGCACCCTAATCGACCACTCCATGCTCGACGGCGAAGTAGCGCTCGGAGTGGATAGCCATATTCACAACTCCCTGGTCGACATGGAGGATGTGACGCGCGTCAGTGCGGTGGATGGCAGGATTCTCGATATCGGCAAAGGATTGGCCAGCTTCAACGGATTTGATTCCGGAATCTTTCTCTGCTCCTCCGCCATCTTCGAGGCACTGGAACAGAGCGGCGAGAGGGACGGCGATGCGACTCTGTCGGGGGCGATGCGTATCCTGGCCGAAGATGGACACGCCAGAGCTATCCCCGTAGGCGGCTTCTGGATCGACGTAGACGATCCTGCCGCCTTCAAGAGGGCGGAAAAGGCGCTGCTAGACGGTCTCGGCGACAAACCGACCGACGGGCCGGTGTCACGCTACCTGAACCGCCCACTCTCCATGCTGTTGTCCCGCCACCTGGTGAAACTCCCTGTCACGCCCAATCACATCTCCGTGTTCTCGTTTCTGTGTTCGCTGCTGGCCGCGGGACTGTTCGCCTTCGGCGGATATCTCTCTCTGCTTCTGGGCGGCGTTCTGGCACAGTTCGCGTCCATTATCGATGGGTGCGATGGCGAGGTGGCCAGGCTGAAGTACCAAACCAGCGACTTCGGCGGCTGGTTGGATGCAGTGCTGGACCGCTATGCCGACGCTTTCCTGCTGTTTGGCCTGACCTTCCACCTGCTGGCGGCGGAAGCGAATGCCTGGGTCTTCTTCATCGGTTTCATGGCCATCATCGGCTCGTTCATGCTCA
>CBDUZK010000434.1:0-1596 GCA_965371675.1 uncultured bacterium
CGGGGGAGGGCTGAACTCGGCACTCGGCATTCGGGGCAATCATCAATCGAGAATCTGGAATCTACAATCGCAGAAGAGGGCGGTTTGGGGATTGATGCTTGACAGTGCGTAGTCTGCTCGGACAATTGCTTTCTCACTATGGACTCGAACGGCACTCCTTTGGTCTACATCCAGCCCGGCCGCACGGACCCCGGGGAGAGCGATACGCGTTTGCCGTGGTACTTCACAGTGATTCTTGCCGCCGCCGTCCTGTCGGTCTTCCTCGCATACTTGCTGGTTGAACTCAAACAGAATGGGCGTCCCGGGTTCCCGTTGGACGACCCGTGGATTCATCTGACGTTCGCCCGGAACATCGCCCGAGGCTGGGGTTTCGTTTTCAACCAGGGCGAGCCTGTGGCCGGTTCCACCGCCCCGTTGTGGACGGTCGTTCTCGCGTTCTTCCATCTGTTCACCCGAAGCGGCTCCGCGATGGTTGTGATTGCCAAGGCACTCGGCGCGGTGTTCTTCTATATCGGGGCTCTCTATGCCTGCCGGATGGCGACGTTCCTGACGCGGTCCCGATGGGCTGGTTTGGCCGCGGGGCTGGCAATCGTGACGCTCAGTCACTTCGGCTGGGCGATGATGTCAGGCATGGAGGTTGGCCTGTCAGTGTGCCTGACCCTGGCCGGTATGTACTACCATGCGGTCCCGCAGAAAGGATGGAAACGCCTCCTGCCGTGGATCTTGTTGGGGCTGGCGGTCCACGCCCGGCCCGAGAGCGCGGTGCTCGTCGGGTTCCTCGCGCTTGACGTACTGGTCAGGCGACTCGGCTTCCGGCAGAGAAGGATGTTCTGGCGCGGACTCGCGGTCTACGCCGTCGCGGTCGCACCATACTTCATACTCAACCTCGTGCTGTCGGGTTCGCCGCTGCCTCAGACCTACGCCGCCAAGGCCGGCCAGTCCAGCCTGATTGCAGCACTCGCAACGTGGGACATCGCACGCCTTCAGGTGCTGCTGTTCAGGACTCCGTGGGCGTACTTCGCGGGATTCGCGGTTCATCTATGGCGGGCGAATCCCGTCATCGCGATCCTGGTGCCGGTCGGACTGGCGGTCCTGATTGGCCAGGCCGTCCGGCTCCGGCGAGACACGGGATTCCTCGTCCCGCTGACGGCGTTGGGCTACGTTCCGCTGATGGGGTTGACGGTTCCGCTGATGGGGCCGGCGTTTCAGAGCGGGCGCTACATCGGGAACGTGACCGCACTGACGGTGGTGGTGGCCGCATGCGGCGGCGCGCTGGTCATGGGCCGTCTGCGGAGCCGTGCGGTGCGCGCGGGAATCGGCGTCGTGCTTACGGCCCTGGTGACCTGTAACGCGGTTGTCACCGGCATCGCGTCCGCCGGCTACACCGCCCGCGCAGATTCCTCCATCAACCGCATGCAGGTAGCCCTGGGTGAGTGGCTGGCTGAAGAGACACCACCAGATGCGGTCCTGGCCTGCAACGATGTCGGGGCCATCGGCTACCTCTCGGGCCGACGCATCCTCGACCTGGCTGGACTGGTGTCACCGGACGTGCTGTCCCACCTTCGGAAGCAGCGCACCTGGGGCCAGGGACATCTC
>CBDUZK010000435.1:0-1588 GCA_965371675.1 uncultured bacterium
CGTGAATACCGCGGCCGCCGGGTTTGCGGCCGCACGGGACGCGGTCCAGCCCTTCCCGGTATCGCCCGGTCACCCGCCGTGCGCGGCGGACGACCACGTGGATTTCATGCACTACTGGCAACTGGCACCGCAGGAGGGCACTGATGCGCTACGCGCGGTGCTGGTCCCGCTGCCGGTCGCGAACCGGGCCGCGGGCCTGCTGCCCGAGGCCCGGGGGATGGCGTGCTGGTTTCCGGACAACTACCTCGCGTTCAAGGCCCGGGCCGGGTCGTACGCCGGGCTGGCGTTCGCGGATTCGGTGCCGTGGCTGCAGTTCCTGAACGCGTACTTCGGGGTCGATGACGTCAAGCCGGCCCAGCCGGCAATCGCCGGGCACAGCCTCGGCGGCCACGGCGACGTGCGGCTCTGGTGGGAGCCGAGCACGGACTTCGCCCCGGTGACCTATGACCTGTACGAGGCGGATTCAACCCGCGACGCGCTGGTCGATTACTGCGACGACACCGGCAACTGGAGCGCGCTCGGATGGCGGACCAGTGAGCGCTACGCCCATTCGCCGCCCAGTTCGTTCTTCTCCGGGTCCGCGCCGAACCTCGACAACCAGTTGGTGCTCGCGGTCCCGCTGCAACTGCCCGAGGGCGGGCTGCTGTCGGTCTACACCCTGTTCGATACCGAGGAATCCCTGGACTCGGCCGGTGGATTCAAGCGCGATATCTGCTACGTGGAATGGTCGGAGGGCCCGCCCTGGATATGGCTGCCGCTGGACTCGCTCTACGGCAGCGCGGCTTCCTGGCAGGAACGCCGCTACCTGCTGCCGGCCGCGGACCAGTGCTACCTGCGGTTCCGGTACGTGACCGATGCGGGTGACGACCGGCTGGGCGTGTTCCTCGACGACATCCAGGTGCTGCGGTTCGGCTCGCTCCGTCACGCGGGCGCGCGGATTGGTGATACGACCTTCCACCTGTTCAACGTGCCGCACGACGAATACGGCTACTTCCTGACCGCGACCGACTCGTTCGGCAACGTGTCGCGGGTGAGCCAGTTCTACACGGTTCACGTCGAAGGGCTGGCCGAGCCGTACACCCGGCCCGCGCCATTCTCCGGGGCGTGCGAGTTGTGGTTCGACTCCCCGCCGGACGAGCGCGCCGACGTGCGTATCTTCACGATATCAGGGGCCCTGGTGCGTGAGTTCGAGTCGGTCGAAGGACAGTTCGTGAACTGGGACGGCCGCAACGCCGCCGGCCGCGAGCTGGCCGACGGGCTGTACCTGGTTGTGGTCAAAGGCGAAGGATTCCGGACTGTGGGCAGGATTGCCAAAGTGTCCCGGCCGGGCGAGTAGCCGGCCATCGGCCGAAAACCGGCATAAGAGCCTCGACACAAGGACACCAAAGAGGCAGAAGCTGAAGTCGGAACCGCGAGCTTGATTGATTACCCCACGCCGTTATGCTCGGTGCGGAGGATACTAATGTCCGCACACCGCACCCGTAGCTTCGCCGTCCTGACCGCACTCCTGTTCGCCGGCGCAGGTCTGCTGCTGCTTGCCGGGTGCCCGCGCAACCGGCCACCAGACGCACCGGAGACGCCCGCAGGT
>CBDUZK010000436.1:0-1587 GCA_965371675.1 uncultured bacterium
CCCGCCTGCCAGAGGATTTCGGACAGGGGTGTGAGCCCGACCGCGATACAGATGGTGTCGAGCCGGAACCGGCGGTCCGTGTTCGGGACCGGTCGGAACCTCGAGTCGACCCGGCAGATGGTCGCGCCGGTGACGAACTCCGTACCGTGCGCGGCTTTGACCGTGTGGGAGGTCAGGATCGGGACTCCGAGCCGGATGAGCTTCGCGGCGTGGACGTGGTACCCGCCGACGCGGGGCAGGACTTCGACCACCGCCACCACGTTGATGCCGGCCTGGAGCATCTGGTAGGATACGATGATACCGATGTTGCCCGAGCCGACCATCAGGACCCGGTTTCCCGGCCGGATGCCGTGGACGTTCATCAGGGTCTGGACCGCGCCCGCGCCGTAGACGCCGGGCAGGTCGTTGTTCGGGAACGCTAGTGAGTTCTCGGCCGCGCCGGTCGCCACCACCAGGCTCTTGAACCGCAGCCGGCTGAAGGCGGCGTGGTCGGCCAGGGCCAGGACCCGGCCCGGATACAGGCCGACGACCGACGTGCCGGTGATGAGTTCGACGTTCGCTTCCCGGGTCTGGTCGGTCAGGATGGTCGCGATGTCCATGCCGCGCGTGCCGCAGTAGTGGCTCTTCTCGCCGAAGAACTTGTGGGTCTGTTTGACCAGTTGCCCGCCGAGGGTCCGGTTGTCGTCCACCAGCGTGACCTGCGCGCCGAGGCGGGACGCGGTGATTGCGGCGGAAAGGCCGGCCGGGCCGCCGCCGACCACGACCAGCTCGCGCTCGGTCATGGCAGTTTCCCTCGTCCTTCCTGTTGTTCGACCCTGGTCCCGGCGCGGAGCGGTTCCATGCAGACCATCGTGTTGGGCAGGCCGTTGACCGTCATCAGGCAGGAGGAGCATTTCCCGACCGCGCAGAAGAACCCGCGGGTCCGGCCGAGCTTCGCTGTGTGGCGGAATACCGTGACGCCGTTTGCAACCAGGGCCGCGGCAATCGTATCGCCCGCAAGTCCGTACAGCGGTTTGCCTTCGAACCAGAACCGCAGGCGGCGGCCGCGTCTGAATGTCAGTACCGGGTGTTCGGTGATGCGCCGGGCCGAGTCGGTACTAGAGGTTCTGCTTGGCATAGCTCACCGCGTTCTCGAATATCTTCCGGCCGGACGGTTCGATTCTTCCCATCCGCTGCCAGTGCGGGTGCTGCTCGAATCGCACGAACCGCTCGGGGTGGGGCATCAGGCCGAAGATGCGGCCGGACGGGTCGCAGATGCCGGTGATGTCGTCGACCGAGCCGTTCGGGTTGTCCGGGTATTCGGGCGGGTCGCCGTCATCGGTCGTGTAGCGGAACACGACCTGCCCGTGGTCCCGCAGACGGTTGAGGACCGTCTCGCTCCTCGTGATGAACCTGCCTTCGGCGTGCGCCACCGGCAGGAGGATGGTATCCGACAGGCCGCGGGTGAATACACAGGGCGACTGCTCGACCCGGAGCCGGCACCAGCGATCCTCGAACCGGCTCGAATCGTTGGTGTCGAGCGTGACCGACTGCTCTTCGAAGAGCCGGTCGAACGCGGGGAGCAGCCCGGTCTTGACCAGGACCTGG
>CBDUZK010000437.1:0-1585 GCA_965371675.1 uncultured bacterium
AGTGACGATGGGCGCGAAGACGATGGTCCGTGCAATCCGGGCCGCGCGCGAGGACGACCGGGTGAAGGCAATCGTGCTCCGAATCGATTCGCCCGGGGGCGACGGGTTCGCGTCGGACCTGATCTGGCGCGAGCTGGAACTCGCCCGGGAGGAGAAGCCGGTCGTGGTGTCGATGGGCGGCGTCGCGGCGTCGGGCGGCTACTACATCGCGTGCGGCGCGAACCGGATTTTCGCCGACCCGGCGACGCTGACCGGCTCGATTGGCGTGTTCGGGTTCAAGATTGTGACCGAAGGGTTGTACAACAAGCTCGGCGCCCGGCGCCAGGTGCTGAAGCGCGGCGAGCACGCGGACATGTACTCGGACGCGCGGCCGTTCACCACCGAAGAGGATTCGCTGCTGCAGGACCAGATACGGTGGTTCTACGAGCAGTTCGTCGGCAAGGTGGCGCAGGGTCGCGGCATGAGCTTCGAGGCGGTGGATTCGGTGGCCGGCGGTCGGATATGGGCCGGCAGCGACGCGCACCGGATCGGGCTGGTGGATTCGCTCGGCGGCCTGCTCGCCGCGGTCGAATGGGCGAAGTCCGAGGCAAAGCTGAAGGAGTGCGACTTCGTTTTCTACCCGAAGCCAAAGTCGGGAATGGGGGCGATGCTGGGACGGTTCATCGGGACGCAGATCCAAGGAGCGCTCGGGCGGTGAGCCGGAAGCGGCGACGTCGTGCCCCGCAGGTGATTGTGTGTCGGTGTGAGGAGATTACCCGGGCGGAAATCCTGGCCGCAATCCGTGACGGCCATCATTCGCTCGAAGCAATCAAGCGCGTGCTGCGTACCGGGATGGGACATTGCCAGGGCCGTGGTTGCCTGCGCATCATCGCGCGCATGATCCAGGAGGAAACCGGGATCCCGGCCGCGGGGCAGAAGCTGCCGAGGCCGAGACAACCCTTGAAACCGCTGCCGCTCGGCATGCTCGGCCGGTCGGAGCGCGATGCGTAGAACTGCGGACGCGGTCGTTGTCGGCGGCGGCATCATCGGCGCGGCCACGGGGTACTACCTGGCGCGGCGGGGTCACAGGGTCGTGCTGCTGGAGCGGGACTACCCGTGCTCCGGTTCGACCGGCCGGTGCATCGGCGGGATTCGCGCCCAGTTCACCCACGACCTGTCGATTCGCGTGATGCTGCAGAGCATCCGGGTCTTCTCGGGATTGCATGAGGAACTGGGGCAGGATGTCGACTGGTACCAGGGTGGATACCTGTTCCTTGCGTTTGACCGGAAGCGGAAGCAGGCGTTCCTCGACGCGATTCGCATCCAGCAGGGCTACGGGCTGAACGTGGAGTTCATTTCCCCGGCCGAGTGCGGGAAGATTGTCCCCGGCCTTGACCGCAAAGGGCTCGTGGGCGGGGCGTACTGCCCGACCGACGGCCAGGCGGACCCCTTCAAGGTGACCTACGGCTACCTGGCCGGCATCAAGCGCCACGGCGGCGAGGTGCTGGTGAATACCGAGGTGACGGGCATCAACACGCGCGGTGGCCGGGTTGTATCGGTCACGACCAGCCGCGGCGACGTGTTGTCCGCGCCGGTTGTCCTGAAC
>CBDUZK010000438.1:0-1579 GCA_965371675.1 uncultured bacterium
TCGTCCGCCGCGCACGGCGGGTGACCGGGCGATACCGGGAAGGGCTGGACCGCGGCCCGTGCCGCCGCGAACCCGGGGGCCGTGGTGTTGACGCTGTCCGCCAGGGTCGCGCGGAGCACCGGCAGGACCCGGTCCAGTTGCCGCAGGTCCAGGGCCGACAGGCAGACGTCTTCGCCCGGGTACGCGGCCAGGTACGCGGCGCACATCCCGGGCAGGAATTCCTCCGGCGTCGCGGTCGGCCGGGCCACCAGCGCCCCGAGCAGTTCGTCGTACGGCCAGCCGCCCCACGGTACCAGGGCCTCGGACGACAGCATGTAGTCGCACGCATCCTGGGCCTCGGCCGCGACCTCGACCATGCCCATCAGGCAGGCGTCGAACCCGAGCACACGGACCCGCTTGCCGAGCGCGGTGCGAACCGCGTTCAATGCCGCGGCCAGTTCCCCGCCCGCGACCCCCATCGCGTGGCCGCTCTGCTCGTCAATCAATATCATCCGCGCCGGGCCGTACCCTTCGTACCAGCCGTTGCCGTGGTCCCAGAGAATCAGGAAGTAGTTCTCCGCGCCGTAACTGCCGCGCAGGAACGCGGCGAAATCCCGCAGCGTACTGGTGTCGGCCATGTCCAGTTCGCCGAGTTCGCCCAGGTTTTCGTACCCGTCTTTGGTAATCCGCATGCGGCGGCAGCCCGGGTGGGTATCGTTCGCCGCGTTGTCGAGCTGGACGATGATGTTCACCTCCGCGGTCGAGCCGATTTCCATCATCTCCGCGAGGTCTTCGTATGCCTGGTCGTTGAGGCCGTTGTCCGCGCACATGTAGATGCCGACCGTCCACTGCGGGGCCGCAGCCGCCCCGGCACACAGGACGAGCAGCACCGGCGCGAGTCTGCTCAGCATCGGTCTCATACGAACCTCCTTCCGGGTCGGACCCCGGCCGCGGTCTGCGTCCTAGTGGACCAGGACAAGCTTGCCTGAGAACTCACCAGCATCTGATGCCACATGGTACACGTAGACCCCGGACGCGACAAGTATGTTGTGAGCGCTGCGGCAATTCCAGGATTCGGTGCCGCCGTCGTCATGGGGCTGCTCGCCGTCGGCGGTGTGCTCCAGCGTCTGTACCAGGTCCCCGGACAGCGTGAAGATGCGGATTGTGCACGTCATCGGCAGGTGCGTGAACTTCACCATCCGGTTCTCCGGGCTCGTCTCCCACTCGTCGAACACGATGTACGGGTTCGGCACCACTTTCACGTTCAACGTCCGGGTCGAGTCCAGGTCTTCGGACCCCGGCGTCGACACCAGCTTGTACACGTTGTACATCGGCGCCGTGCCCTCTTCCTTGTGTCCCAGCACCATCCACTCGTCACCGACCTGGATGCTGTTCATCATGCTCCCGAGTGTGTCGCCGCGCTGCGATTCTTCGTTGAAGTTGAGCGACAGATACCCGCCGCAGATGAACATCTGCGCCACGCAGGTCTTCAGCGTATCGGTCGGGTTCTTGTACACGCGGTCCGCGAAGCACCAGCCATCACCGTTCCTCGGTCCCTGCCCGGTCGTCACAAACGGCGAGTAGGGGACCCTGACTCCAC
>CBDUZK010000439.1:0-1566 GCA_965371675.1 uncultured bacterium
CCGGGTCCTGTTGATTTCCTCGGCCAACGTCTACGGCCCGAACACTGGCCCAACTCCCCTGTCCGAGGAATCCCCGACCCGGCCGGCCGGCCCGTACGCGCTGAGCAAGGTCGGGGCCGAACAGGTCGGGCTGTACTATCATCACGCGCGCGGGTTCGACGTCGTCATCCTGCGCCCGTTCAGTCACACCGGGCCGGGCCAGTCGCCGGTGTTCGTATTCCCGTCCGCGGCCGAGCGCATCGCCCGGATGGAACGCGACTCTGCCGACGACCCGGACGCGTGCGTGCTGAAGATGGGCAACCTCGACGTGCAACGCGACTACGCCGACGTCCGCGACGTGGTCCGCGCCTATGAGCTGGCGCTGGACCGGTGCGCCGGGGGCGAAATCTACAACGTGACGTCGGGCAACGCGACCATGATTCGGGACGGCATCGAGCTGCTCTGCTCTTTCGCCCGGTGCCCGGTGCGCTACGAGAGCGCGGCCGAACACCGCCGCGCCCGCGACTTCCCGCTGCTGACCGGGGACCCGGCGAAGTTCGCCGCGGCGACCGGCTGGCACACGGAGCTGCCGTTCGAGCAGACCCTGCGCGACCTGCTCGACTGGTACCGGGCCCGCGTTTGAAGCTCTCGGTCGTAGTCGTCACCTGGAACAGCGCCCGCGACATCACCGCCTGCCTGGACTCGATTCACTCCACCCGCGAGTTCGAGGTAATCGTGGTGGACAACGACTCGACCGACGAGACCCGCGCCCTGCTCGGCTCGTACCATCACCTGGTTCTGGTACTGAACCCGGACAACCCCGGCTACGCCCGGGCCAACAACCAGGGATTCGCCCGGGCGCGCGGCGACTACGTGCTCATCCTGAACCCGGACACCCGCATCGAACCGGGCGCAATCGACCGGCTGGTCGACCACCTGGACGCGAACCCGGACCACGGCGCGGTCGCGCCGCGCCTGATGGATTATGACGACCCGGACACGACCCAGCATTCAATCCGGGCGTTCCCGACCGCGAGTTCGGTGTTCTGGGACCTCGTCGGCCTGTCGCGCCTGTTCCCGCGCAGCCGCGTGTTCGGCGCCCTGCGCATGATGTGGTTCGACTATGACCAGCCCGGCCCGGCCCCGCAGCCGATGACCTCGTGCCTGCTGGTGCGCCGGGAAGTGCTCGAGGACCTGCACGGCATGGACGAGTCGTTCCCGATGTTCTATAACGATGTGGACCTGTCGCGCCGGATGTTGGACATCGGGCCGAAGACCTGGTATCTGCCCGCGGCCCGGGTGCGCCACCGTCGCGGCGCGAGCACCGACCGGGTGAAACCTGAGATGATTCGGGCCGCGCACCGGTCCCAGCTTCGTTACCTGCGCAAGCACGACCCGCACGCCTGTTTCACCATACTCGTCCCCTTGTCCGGGATTGTCGCTTCGCTCCGGGTGTTGTGGTACCGGCTCGGCCGGCGCTCCGCCCGCTGACCGGTCAGGACCGTAGAGCCAACACAGGAATCTCAACACCAAGACACCAAGATCACCAAGTAGCAGACCAGGAGCCGAAAAGCAGTGTCACGCAAC
>CBDUZK010000440.1:0-1534 GCA_965371675.1 uncultured bacterium
AGGATGGTGGCAAGGAACAGGACGAGGTTGACCCAGCGCCGGGGCGGCTTCAGGTCCGGCCCCGCGCCGAAGAGCAGCTCGTGCCCGTCCCGGTGCCGGTCGAAGTAGACCAGCTGTCCGTCGGAGGCGAAGAGGCGACGGAGGTTGTCGATGTTCTCGGCCACCGGTTCGTGGATCCGGCCCCGGACCCGGTGCGGCCCGGTCTCGGTCACGTCCATGAACATGGAAACACGGGACAGGTCGAGCTCGCTCACGGGTCAGCAGATGCGGGGCAGTTGTTCGCCTTCAAGCATTATCAGGCGACGGAGCGAGCCGAGCCTGGTCCGCAGCCAGACCCCGCGCGGCTCGGCCACGACCTGGCCCATCTGCCGGCCGCGACGACCATAGCGGTGGGCGTGCATCAGTCGCACGAGGCTGTCGCCGTGACGCCGGTCCGCGATGACGATGACCTTGCCTTCGTTCGCCATGTAGAGCGGGTCCATGCCGAGCAGTTCCGCAATCCCGCGCACCGGCTTCGACACCGGCAGCGCGGTCTCTTCGATGATGAACCCGAGCCCGGTCGAGTCCGCGATTTCGTTCAGGGTGGTGGCGACCCCGCCCCGGGTCGGGTCGCGCATCATCCGCACCCCGCCCGCGACCACCAGCTCACCGGTCAGCCGGTTCAGCGGGGCGCAGTCGCTCCTGACGTTGGCCCGGAACCGGTAGACGCCGCGCGCCACCGCAATCGCGGCTTCGTGGTCCCCGACCGTGCCGTTGATGAGCAGCGCGTCGCCCGGGCGGACGTATTCCGGCCCGAGCCGCACCCCGGCCCACACCCGGCCGATACCGGTGGTGTTGATGTACAGGCCTTCGTCTTCGCCCTTCTCGATGACCTTGGTATCGCCGGTGACGATTGTCACCCCGGCCAGTTTCGCGGTCCGGGCCATCGAACGGCACACCCGGTCGAGCACGCCGAGTTCCAGTCCTTCCCGGATGATGAACCCGACGCTCAGGTGCGCCGGTTCCGCGCCCGCCATCGCCACGTCGTTGACCGTGCCGCACACCGCCAGTTTGCCGATATCCCCGCCCGGGAAGAACAACGGCTGTACCACGTAGGAGTCGGTCGACATCGCGGTCCGGCCCGCGCCGGAGGGCACGACCGCCGCGTCGCCCATCCGGGCCAGGACCGGGTTGTCGAAATGCCTGAGGAACACCTGCCGGATGAGCCGGTGCATCTTGCGCCCGCCCGCGCCGTGGCCCATGACAATCCGCTCGTCGATGATGTCGCCGATGATGCCGGGCGGATTCGACTCAGGCATCGTCCCGCTCGTATTTGTACCAGGCCGCGCACGCGCCTTCGGACGACACCATGCACGGCCCGACCGGTTTCGCGGGCGTGCACCGGTGGTCGAACAGGGCGCAGTCGGGCGGCAGGATGACACCGAGCATCACCTCGCCGCACCGGCACCCGGTCGGTTTCGCCCGCCCGGGCTTCACGCCGAACCGGTCCCGGGCGTCGAACTCCCGGAACGACGGTCGGAACCCGAGCCCGGAA
>CBDUZK010000441.1:0-1533 GCA_965371675.1 uncultured bacterium
GCAACGGCTTGTCCGTTTCGACCTTGAGCACCGCCAGGTCGGTCTTCGGGTCCCGCCCGACCACCGTCACCTGCTTACCGGTGAACTCGGTATCATCCGACAGCCGCACGACAATCCGGTCGAAGTCGGCAACCACGTGGTTGTTCGTCACGATGTACCCGTCCGGGTTGATGATGACTCCGCTACCGAGGGCGTTCCGCTCCTGGTCCGGCATCTCGGGCATGAACCGCCGGAAGAACTCATCCAGCGGTCCACCCGGCTCAATCCTGCCGGGCCGCGTGCCCTGGACTTTCTTCTCAATCGAGATGTTCACCACGGTCGGAACCACCACCTCGGCCACCCGCGCGAACGGGCTCTCGCCATCGGCCGGGAGCGCGGCAACCGTCGCGGACAGGGTCGCCGCCGGACCGGACTGGGCGCTCGCCGGCTGGGTCCCGCAGTTCAGGACTCCCGCGATCATCGTACCCAGGACGAACGAAACCAGCACCGCCGGCGCCATCAACGCGCCCGCGAGTCTCAAGGAAACACGTCTGCTCATGGTCAAACCTCACTTTCACACATTCTTCAACAGCCGACCCGGGCTCCGACGGCCCCACATCTTGGACGCGCGCACCCCCCGGTGGGTTTGCTCAGTTCCCGGACTCAAGCGCCGCGTTCAGCGCGGCCAGGACCTGGTCCGGGTCCTGGTGAAGACGCTCGCACAGCTCGCCAACCGTGCCCCACACCGGCTCGCCGCATACAAAACAAGGCAGCCCGAGCCGCACGAACACCCGGTTCAACTCCGGATGCGATTCCAACAGCTCCTCGATAACCGTATCAGGGCCGGCCTTCAACCAGTCCTCCCGGCCGCGGCTCCTCGGTCGTGTAGTCCGACCCGGCAAGACGGTCAATCAGCTCCAGCCAGCCGGTACCGCGCTTGAGCGCCGCTTCCACCTGGGACACAAGGTAGCGCAGGCAACGCCCCAGCTCCTCGACCTCGGCCCGGTGGAACCCGGCCTCGCCCTCCCGGTGCCGACCGACCACGGTCGCCAGCTCATCGGTCGCAAGCTGCGCCCGCGGGCTGTACGACTTGTACTCATATATGAGACCGTGGCTCTGCGTGCGCAGGGTCCCGGCGACATTCGTGAGCGCCTCCAGGGCCTCGGCATCGGCCAGGTCGGTCACCCGCTCGCGCCGGACCCGCGCCAGCGCGAACCGGAGATTGTACAGCAGGTCCACATGGTCCAGTTCGAACTCCGCGCTTCCCGCGATTGCGAGCAGCCGCAGCGCCGCCTGCCGCTGTCCCCGCACGAGAAAACTACAGTCCGCCGGGCACTTCACCTGCCGGTTGCGGCTCTGGCCACAGCACAGCGAACATATCGACCGACCCAGCACCGGACACTCCCGGGTCGCCCTCGCGTGGCCGCACGACTCGCATTTCATATCCGGAAATGCTACTCAAGACGCCGCCCGACGCAAGGCCGCACGGCATGTCGGCAGCGGACGGCCTCGCGCTCCAGCCCGAGTGGGACAGACGACCCAGGAACCGCCGAC
>CBDUZK010000442.1:0-1527 GCA_965371675.1 uncultured bacterium
CCGAAATCAAACGCCGCGCCGGTGCAGCCCACGTCCCAGATCTTCTCCGACACCACCTTCGCCTTCAGGCCGAAGGCCAGCTTGTCGGTGAACATCCTGGCATAGGATACGCCGGCCGCGAGATCGGTCCCGCTGAACGTGCGCCCGGTTCCCTGGTATTCCTCGATTGTCGTCTCCTCCATGGTCCCCATCGACAGCGCGATGACGTCGAACGCGAACGTACCGCTTCGGGTCGGGAACACGACCGACACGTACTCATGGTTGATGTCGGCAATCCAGTCGATGTGATTCACGACCACCTGGCGCCCGCCCACGAGCGCGAGTCCGGCCGGGTTCCAGTACGCGGCGCTTGCGTCATCGGCGACCGCAACGAAGGCGTCGCCCATCCCGGTGCACCGCCCGACCCCGATTTTCAGGAACGTGAGACCGGCCATGCCGATCTTATTGAACACCGCCTGTCCCGGAGTGAAGGCGGCCGCGGTCAGTGCCAGCACAGTCAGGATGCCGATTGCATTGGTTCTGTGTTTCATCGTCCACCTCCTCTCTAGTAGATTATCACGAACTTGCCGACCTGCGTGCCGACGTCCGATTCAACGTGGAAGATATACATCCCGGGCGCGGGCTTCTGCGAGTTCTCATTCAGCAGGTCCCAGTCCTCGTCGCCGCCGTACTGGTTCGGCAGTCCGCCGATACCCGGGCTGGTGGCGTCGTGGTACAGAGTCCTGACCAGGTCCCCGGCCAGGTTGTAGATCCGGATTGTCGCGTTGTCCGGGAGGTTGATGAACTTGAGCTTGCGGAAGTCAGGGTGCCGCTCCCACTCGTTGCGTACCAGGTACGGGTTCGGCACCACCTTCACGTCGAGCGGGATGCTGTCCGGGTCCATCTCGAACCAGGCCTGCTCGAACTCGACCCGGAACTCGGAGAAGGAAGGCGCCGGGGTCAGGTCCCGCGAGTACAGCATCCAGGTGTCCCCGGCCTCGGGCGCGACGGTCACCTGGCCGCCGGCCGGGCGGAACTGGAACTGGCTGCCGCAGACGTACATGTAGCGCGTATTGCCGATGCCGAGCGTGTCGGCCGCGTTCTGGATGCTGCGGAAGCACCAGCCGTCGGCCGAGTCCGGGCTGCCGCCGACGAGCTTGTAGGCCCGGAACGCCACCGTCCGTTCGTTGTCCACGTCGTACACTTCGCAGGTCATGTTCCCGGAGGGATGCGTCTGCCAGACGAGCCGGTAGTTGGAGCCCCGGTAGGCCCACAGCCCCGGGTTGTTGGCCAGGTTCGCGACCGCCAGCGATTCTTCGGCGTACGAACCGGAGATGACCTTCACTTCCCGGTAGAACTGCTTGGGCACCGAACCCAACTGGAGCCGAAGCGTCATCTGTACGACCGGGAGCCAGCCTTTCGTGGTGTCGATGTACACCGAATCCCGCCAGCCGCCGCTCAGCGAGTCGTATACCGTCGTGGTCTCGCTGGCGACGAACGTCACTACCGAATCGAACACCGTGCGGACGAACCGGAACGTGTCGTTGT
>CBDUZK010000443.1:0-1516 GCA_965371675.1 uncultured bacterium
GAGGGGAGAGCCCTGCTCTCCCCTCCGCAACGGCCCGGCTCTGCTGCGCGGCCCTGGTTCTTCTGACCCTTGCCGCCTCTGTCGCGGACAGCCGGCTGGCTCTCAAACGCATAGCCTTCCTGCCCTTCGGCCAGATGACTTACGGGATGCTCGTGCTCATGGACTCGGACCAGGACGGCTTGGGCGAGTTCACCTACAATGGGCAAACGGAGAGGCTCGACAGAACATGGGAGATTGCCGAGTACCGGCCCGTGAACCTGTTTGAGCTGGTCCGGGCTGATACTTCCGTCTGGCCCATACCCTGCAGTCTGGTTCTTGGCAACTTCACGCCCCACGCAGCCGCGGACATGGACCGGGACGGCAGAATCGAAGTCGTCGGTCACGTGAAATTCAACGACGCGGTCACCCTGATGGACGTCTATGCGGTCTGTACAGTCGAACCTTCTGTCCCCGGCAACCTGCCCGATACGTTCAACTGGGTCTTCGTGGACGCTGCTCCGCCTCGCGGCGGCAAGTACCGCTTCGTCACCGACCTTGATCAGGACTCCCTGCTCGAAATCACGACCATGAGCTCGCAGTGGCTCAGCACTGCCATCTACGAGAACGTGGCCGACAACAAGGAGAGTCTGGTCTATTGTGAACCGCCCTACGCGCCCCGGGTCTGGGGCGACTTCGACCAGAACGGCCGGATGGACCTCGTCATCGACCGGTACAACGAGGAACACATATACGAGTGCACCGGGGACAACCAGTACGTGGAGGTCTGCACGCTCAGCACCCCCTGGACCAACCAGCGCGACTGGTTTGCCGGCCGGGACGTGGACCGGAACGGCAAGCCCGAGTTCTTCGTGGTGTACTTCCAGTACATCGGTCTACGGCACTACCTGTACATGTTCGAGGCCCTGGCCGAGCACCAGTACACCTGCTACCTCGTCGATTCCGTTGTCGGGTGGCACTCTGGCGACTGCTGGCCGGTCAGTCTCTGCGCAGACCTGGACGGCGACAGTCTCGAAGAGCTGGTCTGGGCATGCGACTTTGAGGTGCGAGTGATGCAGCCCAAGGGTCCGCATGACTTCGACACCGTCTTCGTCTGGCACAATGACCATGCCACCAGGAACCAGTCGACCCGCTGCAATGCCGCGGACTTCAACCGCAACGGGTACAACGAGCTGTACATCGGCGGGAACCTCAAGACATCGGTGCTTGAGGTCGAGGCGGTGCGGGTGCTTCATCCGGACACGAGCCTGGAGTACGTGCCCGGAGAGACCTGCCGGGTCCGCTGGCAGACGTTCACGCCGCCGAGGTGCGACTCGGTGTCACTGTTCCTGCTGACCGACACGGTCGTGCCGCAGGGCGAGTGGTTCTGGCGTCTGGATACGGTCGTGACCGGGCTCGCTCCGACCGACACCGTATATCCGTGGATTGTGCCCGACACAACGCTCAACGCCGCCTGGATTGTGGCGATTGCGTACGGCCCGGGGTGGCAGCATGACCGCTCGGACAGCGCGTTCAGCAT